>DASYDW010000016.1 GCA_036499395.1 Pirellulales bacterium | reverse complement strand
CCTTCCCTCACCGCGTGCAGGATGGAATCCGCCGAGTGCACGAAAGATTCAATCACTCGGCGCGATCGTTGCCACGCAGCGGCAGTAGCGGCGTACCATGTTGTGACTCGTCGATGCGTGTGAAGCGGCGGCCTGCAGCCGACAAATCGCAAACGGTCGACTGGCGAGCATGATCAGCTTGCGTCCGCCGAAACGGGTGCTAGAGCAGCGAGGTACGAGCCTTAGAACCGCAGTCGACGCCAGGATAGACGGGGGTGACGTACACCTGGTTACCACGTCGGCGAGCGGCGAGCTCCAAAATCATCCCGAGGCGCAGATCAAGCTGCCGTGGGTCAGGCGACTCCAAAACTTCATTCCTTTAACAAGCCAAAGAACTTTCCGGAACCTCAACCCGACCCACGGCGGCAGCGCCCAAATCTTTTTGATATTCCCGTGGCCTTTCCGCGCGCGCTCTTCTTTTTCATTGAGCTTGCGTTCCGCTTTCTCCGTTTCTAAAACGGCCCCAGCCGACTGTCAGCCGCCCACTCTTTCCCTTCCAGGCCAGAAGATTCTCGCCACAGAGATTCTCGCCACAGAGATTCTCGCCACAGAGTTCACCGAGGCCACAGAGAATTCTCTAGGCACAATTCCCTAACTTTCTCTTGGTGCCTTTTCGCACTTTTCGTGGCCGGATTTTCTAAGTACTTGTAGGGTGTGTCCGAGACACACCATTCTTCCTGGCCCCGGCTTCTAATCTGCGAAAACCCGCGCAATCTGCGGATCAATAAAAAAGAAGGTGCGTCACAGACGCACCGTACCTCAGGCCGGAAGAAAAACCTCGCTGGCGCTGCGGGATAGTGTGTTTGACCCTCATGTGAATTGCTGAGTGAAAGTGTCATTCCCGCTCATCATTCAGCACTTCACACTCGCCACTTGCCTTAGATCAGCTCTTCGATCGGGCGGCCGTCTTCCACGATGGGGCGTGGCCGGCCGCGGAGGTCGAGATACGCCCCATCCAGCGGTACGCCCATGTGTTGAAAAATCGTGGCGGCCAGGTCCCCCGGCGTGACGGGGCGTTCGCGAATCTGGCCGCCGTCGTGTTCGCTGGAACCGATGATCTGGCCATGCCGGAATCCGCCACCGGCCACGGTCATCGACATGACGGGGGGCCAATGGTTGCGGCCGTCGGTCGAGCCTTGCGTGCCGATCTGCGGCGTGCGGCCGAACTCTCCCATCGCCAGCACCAGCACATCGTCGAGCAATCCGCGCTCGCCGAGATCGGTCACGAGCGTCGTCAACAAATGATCGAACACCGGCAATAGCGGCTTCAATCCACTCATGATGCCGCCGTACGGGGGAATGTTGTCGCCGTGGGTGTCCCACGTGCCTGACGAGCTGTGATTGCTCAAGTCGATCGTGACGAAGTTCACGCCCGCCTCGACCAGCCGCCGGGCCAGCAACGCTTGTTGGCACCACGGGTGCTCGCCGTAGCGGTCGCGATTGGCTTGCGGTTCGCGTGACAGATCGAACACAGTTTGAGCTCGTTCACCGACGACGATATCGACAGCCTGCTGCGAAAAGCGATCAAGCGCCAACATCGAGCCCGACAGGTCGAGGTTCTTTCGCAAGCGATCGAGCTGCCCACGCAATTCTTGCCGCGAGCCGAGTCGCTGCTGATCGAGCCCGCCGGGCAGCTTGAAGAGTTCGCCCACATTGTTGGCCACGAACGGATCGTACTGCTTGCCGAGGTAGCCGCCCCAAGCAAGATGATCGCGATCCTTCATGTTGAGCGTCACGTACGGCGGCAGCGCCGGATCGTTCGGCCCCCGAAAGCGCGCCACGAGCGAGCCGATCGCCGGATAGAGATGCCCCTCGCGGTTCAGCCGCGGCTCGGCCTCGGAGTTGCCGGTCTGCATCACCTGGTTCGGTTCATGATTCGAGAACCGCGCATCGACCGAACGGATGATCGTCATACGGTCGAGCATCGCGGCTTGCTTGGGCAGATGCTCGCACAGTCGCACGCCAAGCAGGACCGTGGGGATGGTGCCAAAGGGGCCGCGAATCTCGCGCGGCGCATCCGGCTTCGGATCCCAAGTATCGACATGGCTGGGCCCGCCCGTCATCCACAAGAGAATGACGCTTTTATTGCTGGGCAACTTTGCGCCGGTCGTGGCGGCATCGCTTCGTGCTCGCAGTAATCCTGGCAGGCTTAACCCGGCGAGTCCGGCGAGCGACGCCTTCAGCACGCTGCGACGATCCCACACAACCAGCCCTTCGCGCACACGCGCGTTGAGGCTCTCGAACGCATGAGCAGGCGACTTCGCTGGCGGAACAGGCCGCATGGCAGGTCTCAGCAGGCAGGAGCGATCGGGCAGAAATCAGGCAGGACGTATGCGCTAAAGCTACCCGAGCGCCCCAATACCTGCAATGTATCTACGCGAGTAGTGCCAAAAGCCAGCGTCCTACCGGATCGCGGTTGTCGTTCTTTGCGATTGCCCAACTCCTCAAACTTTAATCCGTACTGCCACTTCGAAAGTCGGCTCGCGTGAGTGGCCAATTCACACATTGAAGACTCGCACAAAGAGACTTAAGCTTCGAACACTCGGCGAAAGCATCACTGAACGTGGCCGCCCTCGGCGGTCTGGGTATCCTAAGAGCTCGTCACGTAGGCGAGTATCTACAAGAGCCCGTAGCTGGCACTGCGCATTTAGCGCACGCCTGCTGCGGGCTTTTTTTGTTTAGGGAGCAAAAAAGGTGGGCAATAGCGAGAAACGAATCGACGCGGGCTACGGCCACATTCGGGAAAGCAAGCCCCTTTGGTATTCCGCAGACGTGAGCCCCGAGCTCGGGATCGCCTCTGGATCGCAGTCAATTGGAGTGGCTCGCGAAGTCTTCGACAACACATCAACGACTCTTGCGAGAGATCGAAAGCGCCGAAGCACAGCAGGCGCATGACCGACGTTTACTTGAATGGCTGGCAACATATTCGGACTCCCACCAACACCGCTTGAACGAGCTACGGCTCGCCGAGCAAAATGCGCATCATGCACATGACCCTAACAATCGGGCCTCTATCGAGAAGAACACCACGGAAACGTGGAACTCCTCGAAACATCCACGGCGAGGTGCCGCACCGAACCCTGGCTGGTTCGCATCGACCGGTGGCAAAGCTGCCTCGCCCCCGGCTCAATTGCTCGTGACTGGCCCCCTGACAAATCGTCGACACGAGCAAACAATTCTGCCTCCGACCATCGCGCGGCGAATATCTCAGACCACCAGCCCAGACGCGACCAGCTTGCCGCGGCCAACGATTCGGCCAATGGGAACGAAGGACACTCATTCTTCGATGCAGTAATTCGCCGAAATCAGCAAATCGGCGACCTGACTGGAGGAATGACGCCGGAGATGCGCCGATCTAGTCGGCTGGCAGGCGAACTCCAGTCGGCTGCCAAACTTCCCGAGGAGGTGATTCGCGCCGCCGCGTCAGGACTGCAAACCGGCGCGAAATCCGTTGTGAATTCGTCGGCAACGGCAGTCTATAACTTCGCTACTCTTGGGCTGGACAACAGGCAACTTGAGCTCCTTGGTATCACGGAAGAAGACCGAGCCAACGGTTACGACACCGCTGTGGCAATCGCGACAGCCAGCGGACAAGTCTTAGTCGCCATCGGAACGAGCGGAATCGCAACCGCATTGGCCAAGGGGGGCACAATCGCGCGAAGTGCATCGGGCACACTGATCGCGTATGACTCAGTGGGCAACGCCGTGGGCGTGGTTCAAGGCACCTATGATGCCGCGAAGAACGGCATCAATCTGAAAAACGGAATCGCAATCGCAGGAAATACACTCGGTCTAACAAGCAATTTCATTGCGAGAAAACAACTCTTAACGGCAAAGCCCAGCTTTAAATCTGAACCACGGCCTGCTCCGACAACGACTTCACCAAAGCCGACTGCCGATTTCCGCGTTGGTAAGCATGGAGAGATGCCGTCTCCACGTCCAGGCTTGCACTCGCATCATGGTGTGATGAGTGCTTGGATGAAGCGAAAGTACCCAAATTACGACGAGAGCAAAGCACCTGCGGTTTTGATGCCGAAGGAGAATCATAAAAAGACATATGGTGTCTATAACGCGTGGAGAGCCCACGCAAAGAGAGAGATGGGAGGCACTTTTGATTGGAACTCGGTTCCCGAGGACGAGGTTCAGAAACTGTCAGAAAGAATGTTCGACGCTTCGGGAATACCCCACGTAATCCGGAAGCAATACTGGTGCGAATACGATAAATTGAAGGGTGTATTAAGAAGGACGGGCGAACAAAAGCAAATGGAAGGGCGAGGCATGGCCGACTCGCGAGGTGTTTTGATCGCCGACGAAATGCGGCGCTGGTATGGAACGTTCTACGACCGGAGTTCTCGGGCAATACTTGACCCCAGCAAAGCGCCTCCGCTACTCCGCCCGCTCCTCCCGTATGCTGAGTTCTGGGGACTTGCCGATGATCGGCCCAGGGAACATCTTGTTGCAGAAGCGGCGCGAGACGTCCGTCAAAACCTTTGTGCTGTTGTTGCCCGCTACGACGACTACCTCGACGACTGGCTCGCAGGTCCCGAAGGAGACGCCTCCGAGTTTTCCGACGAGTACATCGCCTACAGCGCCCTGCGCATGGCCGCCGATTATGCCGCTGCGTTTCATGATTGCAGCTAGTCACACTTCGCGCAATTAAGATGATCTAATGGACGACTTACTTGACGACTATTGTCGCCATGCGGCGAACCACGGTGCGTCCCTTGCGACAGGAGATGCAGAATCGAGCAACGTTTCTTATGATCGATTGCACGAGACGCTCATCGAACTGGCAAGAGTCAGGCGGCGCAATGACCTGTTCGGCCTTTACAACTTTCCAGATCCGCATGTTCAATGTTGGGCAGCTGCGCATACACTCGAAGTGGATCCCGCGCGAGCCCTAAGAAAGCTCGCCGACGTCGTGAAGCTAAATATCCCGATTCTTAGCCGAGACGCAGAATTAACGATCGAGGAATGGAAGGCCGGTAATCTGAGATTTCTCGCGCAGTAAGCGCAACTACCACCTAAATCGTCTTATCAGCTATTACTTCGCCCGCGTATGTACGACGTGGGCGGCGACTTGCAGCTTTCCTTTACGGCGGATATCGAACTCCACGCCGGTCGCGCCGCGGCGCTCGGTCGAATTCACCGGCCCGCGTAGTTCGACCACCGCCGGCCGGCAGGTTGCCAGTTCAACGAGAAACTTGCCGTCGATCGGGCTGCGCCGTCCCGCGGCAGCGGGCAGCGTGTGCAACAGCGCACACAATTGGCCGTCCACGCGCTCCGTTCCCATCAGAATCACCTCGAGCGGCTCACTCGCAAGCGCCGGGTCCCAGGCCGACAGTAGCTTCGCGGCATAATCGGCCGGCAATTCGACGCGCTGGCCAACCGTCATCGTACGGCCATTGAAGAACACGCCCAACGGGTGCGGCTTGCCGAGGTTGTCGAGCGTCCGAGATACGATCTCACGCTCTTCGTCGGGAGGCGCCTGCCCTTGCTCGTCGGCGATCGCCAGCTCGTCCCCTTTGCGGGCGACGATGTAGGTCTTGCCCGCGACAGGTCGATCGCTCGCTTGCACCGCGCCAACGCGGGGCTGCGTGGTTTGTTGCGATTGCTCGTACGTCAGGCGAACGCGAGCTGTCTCGCCCGGCCCCGCCTGCAAGCGCACGACCACTGCTTGCTCGTCGCGAACGGCCATTTGATCATTGACGTCGATCACTTCCCCCGCTTGCGAGCGAATGGTCTTCATGTCGATCGTGTAGCGCACCGTCTCATGAACCTGGTCACCCACGGCCAGCGGCCGATAGGTAAAGCGGTACTCCTGGGGAGGATCGCCGAACGCCAAGCCCGACGCGGCCGAGTAAATGGCCACCAGTAGCGTAAGATAAACGAGCCGTGACATGAGGTCGCATGCTCCGCGGGGGATCGGATACGCTAGGGGCCGCCGATGCGCATTGAGAAGTGCGCGGGATGGTGACCGCTGCTTAGTCGTCGGTCAAGGTCAATCGATGCCAGCACGTCGCGAGTTGTAAATTCCACGGCCGGCAGCCGCTGCGAACCGCGCATAAAAAAGCTCGTGTTGCGGCTGGTGAGAAACCAGCCGCAACACGAGCGTTGAAGGAGAAATTGCACTCGAAAGGCGGACGAGACGTCCGCCCCCCAAGTATGAGAGACGCGCCTGGCGGCAAACGCACAGGTGGGTCCGCTTGTTACTCCACCAGGTACGGCACCTGGGCGTAACGTAGCTTGTCGTGCTTCTTGGCGTCGTACTGCTCGATCACGCCGGCCGACACCAATTCGCTACGCATCCGCACCGGCACCGGGTAACCGTTACCGCTGATCGAATTTGGGTCGAACGGATGAAACGAGAAGATGCCGTCCGAACCGCGGATCCGGCCATACCAATCGCGGCCAGCCTCGAACTTACTCACCGGTTGATTCACCGTCTGATGGCAACGCATGCACGAAGCCCGATCGACCTCGACAAAGCCTGCGTCGTATTTGGCCGGCACGATGTGGAACGATGCTTCGGTCGTGGGAGCAGCCGCCACCGGCCCGTTGGCCCCCTCGGACCAAGGATTCCCCAGCGCCGACTTGAAGGTGGTTTCGGTCAGCAGTTCACGCACCAACTGATCGTCCTCGAGCGAGGGCAGAACATAGACCCCCATCGATTGCTGAAACGACTTTCGCGGGTGCGAGTCGACCAACTTGCGCTCAGGCAAGTTCGTGGCCGACGTCAACAGGCTAACGGCCGATTTCAGATTCTCAGCCTTTTCCCATTCAGGACGCAACTCCTTGATCCGATCGGCCAGATCCTCCGAGCGCGGGAAGGGACGGAAAACATCTACCGCCCAGTCGTCGACCTCGCGGAAGCGAACCCGCACCTCGAAGCAATAATCCCGCCCGTCGGTCCCGCGCATCATCAACACTTCGCCCACCACGGCTCCGGCGGGAAAGCGCCAGCCATAACCTTTTTGCCCGTCCCCCACCTGCCGAGTGTGATACCAAACGACCGGATGGATCTTCCCCTCCTCGTCGCGCGGCAGGCGCAGAAAGCGAAACGACCAGACGTTCTTCGCCCGATGGGTGCCTGCCGGCGCGCCCCAGGGGAACTCGCGATTGCCGTTGCCAAACGGCTCGCTGCCATTGGCCGAGATGTTGTAGCTAGCACGATGCACGCCCGGCATCTGGCCATTCCAGAACTGGTACGCCTTGGGCATTTCGCGATCGGTGTACACGATCAGTTGTGGATCCTCGAAGATCGCCTGCACCTCGGGGTCAGCGACCTTGGGCAGATAATCGCGCAGCCGCTTCTCGCTCTTCTCCGGCATCAGCCGCACGAGTGCCTCGCGCTTGGCCTCGGCCGGCGGGGCGTCAGTCATCGAGCGAGCGGTGGACGTTGTTAAGACAATGCTTGCCACGACTAGCGGCAAGAGGGTTCGCATGGACATAGTTTCCTCCGTGCAAATCAAGGTTGAGCCCCGCGAATCCCGACTTGCAGCCGACTAGGACCGGCTGTCGAGGGGCCGTGCGAAAAGTCCAGTTAGGTTCCGCACGATGATCAAGGGATAAAAAGCCCTCTTCAACCCTCAATGTGCGGGGCACTTGCCAGGTCGACGGTTGCTGGCTAAATCGCCTATTTCCAACATCTTCATGCCGGAAAACAGATGGGCGGCGCAGCAGTCAGGCCGCGAACCATTGCTATCACACGGCTTAGTCGCTTTGCCGCCGATGGTGCAGAATTAATGACCACCACGAAACTCATTCCGCATTAGATTAGTCGGGCGCAGAAAATTACAAAAAAGAGAGCAAATAACTGGCAGTCTGCGTAGCTTACGAGAAACGGCAAAGGCGAGATTCCGACCTCGAATCGTTCCTTCGCCAAGGTATTGAGCGATCTAAACTGCCTGAAATGGCGCCGGATACTCGACCATGCCAGCGATGTCCGTCGACGAATCATTCGGGGCATCCGCCAAGTCACAGACCATGAACGAGGCATCCTCGACGGGAAACGGCACCTCGAGTCCGCGCGCTCGTGCCGACTGAAAGCCAAACCGCGGATAGAAATCCGCATGGCCGACAACGATCACCCATCGATCGCCGCGCGCACGGCACGCCGCCAGGCCGGCGGCGGTCAATCGCGAACCGATCCCGCGCCGCTGCCACTCGGGCAGCAAAGCGACGGGCGCGAGAGCCAGTGCGCGATCGGCGCTCCCATCTTCACGACGAATCAAGATATCCGTGAACAGGATGTGCCCGACGATCTGTTCGCCCTGGCCGTCTCCAGTCGACGCACCGTTGCAGACGGCCACCAACGATAGCGCCGGATCGAAGCTTGGCAGCGTGCGCAACGCCTCGACCAGCCGGGCTTCCTCCTCGCGCTCGAAGGCCGCGGCAATGACCGCGCTGATTTCGGCGACGTCCCCAGGAAGCTCCGTGCGAATCTCGATCGCCTCGCTCATCCGCCGCTTACCTTTCGAGCCGATCTCACCCACGTCCGCTATTTCGCCAGCACGTGATCGCTCGGCTTCACCCCTTTTTGCGCGGTGCCGAAACCGAACGGGTGCGGCTGGTACTCACCGACGATCGCCACGTCGCTCTTCGCCGGAATGTCCGCTTCCTTCCCCACGGCCCACAAGCAGGCGTTGACTAGCAGTCGGCGCGTTCCTTCGCTCGATAGATCCTGCGACGCTCCCATCGTAGTCGTAAAAATCCGCGACTTCTTGCCTGACGAAGTGGTAAACGACTTCGTCCACGCCACCGGCATCATCGGTTCGTTGACCTTTCCCACCACGGGCGAGTCCGTCGCTTGCATGCCGGTCAGCACCTGCCCCAGTACCAGCGGCTGGCTATCTCCAGGCAGTGGCAACCGTACGCCATACACATCGGTCGGCCCCCAGATATCGCCATCCTTGATGCCACGCAGGATTGGATTGTCCTGCATGCCCGGCGCGATAAGGCCGCGTGTGCTCTGCTTGCCATGCTGACCGTGGTGATTGATCCACGTCTCGCCCAGCACCTGCCGGCCGAAGCCCCCGTCCCAATCCGGGCTTTGCCAGGCGTAGCGGGCATACTTCTCGCTTTTCTTGTTGTCGAAGGCGTGCGTCGAAGTTCGCATCGCCACCACGGGACGGCCCGATTCGACGTAATCGACAATATGTTTCATCTGGTCATCAGGCAGCTCGCGAAACCGCGTGAACAGGACCAGCAGATCCGCCTTTTCCAGCGCCTCAAGCCCAGGAATATTCGTCCGCACGATCGGATTGATCGTGCCATCGGCCGGATCGACCGCGAATAATACCGTGCATTTGAATCCCTGTCGCTTCGCCAGAATCTTGGCCAGTTGCGGCAGCGCCTCTTCGGAGCGGTACTCTTCGTCGCCGCTGACGAGCACGACATGCAGTCCCTTGCCCGGGCCAGCCTCCCCTTCGTAGCTAACCCAGCTCGACTCGGCCGCGGCGACCACACCGGCCATCCCCAGCACAACCATGACTGCGAACCGTAAAACGAGCGAGCGGCGAATCATCAGACTAGGTCTCCGGAGCCTGGTGCGGGATGCGTGCGACAGAATGCGACATCAGTGTAATCCGGGGCGGCGACGCTCAGTAGATGCCCGCCCCGGGCCTCGGCGAATGGCGTCTGCGCGGGGGGGTGGCCATGATTAACCCTCGCAATTTCGGGCCGAATATCGCAGAATCAGGCCGTGCCGCGAGACACCGATTGCACGTCGGATCCCATCCGGTCCCATCAAAACGTCGACCATCCTGCCGACGTGGACCATCGAGCCGGCCAGAAAGCGAGCCCCTGAGGGCGTTTTCCAACGGGCAAGTTCGTCGACACAGCGCAAGTTAGAGAAGCGCAAGTTAAAGAAGCGCGGCCTAGAGAGATGAAAAGCGAAGGCAATCCGAGGGGGGTCGAAATTCTATGAACCACTACCGCATCCTGCCATTCATGCTGACGGCGTTACTCATCGGACTCTCGTGCGACAACAGCCTGGCGATCGACGCAACGGGAGAGGCCGCGTCGTTCGTACACGTCTGCCGCGATGCAGGCGCCGGCGGGTACGAAGCCTTTCCCGATGTCTGTCGCCGCCAGGACGGCCAGTTGCTCTGTGTCTTTTACGCGGGACGCGCCCACGTTTCGCTCCCCAGCGCGGAACTGCCGCGCGGCGGCCGCATTTGCAGTTGCACGAGCGCCGACGAAGGAAAAACCTGGAGCCCGCCCGAGATTGTCTTCGACGGCGACCACGACGACCGCGATCCGTCCGTCGCACAGTTGAAGGATGGACGCCTGGCTTGCAATTTCTTCTCGCTCGCGAAGCCCGATCAGCCAGGGGTGCCGTACGTCGGACTAGGGAGCTTTATCATCTTCTCGACCGATGGCGGTAAGACGTGGACGCCGCCGCACGGGATCGCAGGGCGTGAATACTTTTGCTCGTCGCCGGTCCGCGAGTTGTCCGACGGCCGCGACATCCTTGGCCTCTATCACCAGGAAGCCGGCCTGCCCGGCGGCGCGATTACAACCAGTGAGGACGGAGCCAAGACCTGGCTCAAGCCGACGCGCATCGACGGCGGTGACAAAAAGCTGGCCGCCGAAACCGACGTCATTGAACTGAAAGATGGCCGGCTGTTTGCCGCCCTTCGCGCCGACGGTGACCAGCAGATGTGCTACAGCACGTCGCGCGATCACGGCCGCAATTGGAGCACGGCCAAACCGATCGGCTTCCTCGGCCACTGCCCCTATCTGCACCGCACGGTCGACGGCATCATCCTGCTCGGCCATCGCCAGCCAGCCACCAGCCTGCACTACAGTCTGGACGAAACCAAGACCTGGAGTCAGAACGTGAAGATCGACGCCCACGGAGGCGCCTATCCATCGATGGTCAACCTGAAGGACGGCTCGGTGCTCGTCGTCTATTACGAAGAAGGACCCGATTCGAACATCCGCGCCAAACGATTTCGTGCCACGGCGAAGGGGATCGACTGGCTCGATCTATGAAAGATGGGGTAGCACGCGGATATATTTGCCAGTCAAAGGTCGCTCAACGCCTGAATGGATTTGTTCTGAAACGCTCGCGAATCGCCGAGTCGCAATCCACATTGCGTGAAAGATCAATTACGCGACAGCGAGTGCTAGCAAATTAAGCACTGCCTCACGGCCGGTCGGGCATACGGAACTTCGATCGCAGGGCATAAGCATTTGTGCTTAAACAACTTGCGAATCGAACTCATTCAAGTTTCACAAAACGGCCCAACAGTTGCATCCGGTTTTGGCTAACTGGAGCATCATGATGGGTCAAACCGGCACAATCTCTTTCGTCTCAGAGCATTCGCTCTATTTGACACTCTTCGCGAGTAGCGCAGGCGGCTTGTAATCGCTGCCGGGGTATTTACCCCCTCGCCACTTCGCTATCTCCCTGGCCTATTCCCAGGCTGACTTGCTAAGCGCATTTTCCTTGCGCAAAGCACTACGCAGTTTGGCTATTTGCCTCGTTGATCGCGTTCCGTTGTTGTCACGCGATCTCTCCTTGCGCCGCGGGATTGTTTATGTCGCGACGCTGTGGAGGGCCGCGTGAATGGTCTATTTCCGTCCTTCTAGTTATGCGGGAGTTTTGATTAATGAATGCGGACAAACATCGAAAGAATTGGATCATATCTTTCGCGGCAGTCGCGGCACTGCTGACGACGACGTGTGTGATCTGGAACGGTTCGACCGCGCAAGAACCGGCCGCGGCCGTGTCGGCACCCGACGAGCCGGGTGAAGCGGCCGCTGTTAGCTCTGCGGCTGCTGCCACAAGCGGCGCGCCACAGCCCGACGGCCTCAACAAGACCTTGCCGGCCACCTCTCATGCGCTCGACACGATCTGGGTGATGCTCGCGGGTTTTCTCGTCATGTGGATGCAGGCAGGTTTTGCGCTGGTCGAAACCGGCCTCACGCGTTCGAAAAACGCCGTGAACATCTGCATGAAGAACCTGCTCGACTTTTGCTTTGGCAGCATCACGTATTGGCTCGTCGGATTCGGAATCATGTTCGCAAACGGAGGCGACGCCAACAGTTTTTGGGGCGGGCTGAGTGGCATGTTCGTTAGCCCCACCGCGGATTGGACGTCGCTCGCCTGGACGCTGGTTCCGCTCAACGCGAAGTTTTTCTTTCAACTCGTCTTCGCGGCTACCACGGCTACGATCGTCTCCGGCGCCATGGCCGAACGAACGAAGTTCACGTCGTACATGCTGTACAGCGCCATCGTCTCGGCCGTGATCTACCCCATCTCGGGTCACTGGATATGGGGCGGCGGCTGGCTGGCCACCCAATGGAACTTCTTCGACTTCGCCGGATCAACCGTGGTTCATAGCGTCGGTGGGTGGTTGTCCTTGATCGGTGCCTTCATACTCGGACCGCGAATCGGCAAATTCGACGAGAACGGCAAGGCCAAGGCAATGCCAGGGCACAACTTGGTTTTCGTCGCTTTGGGCGTGTTCATCCTCTGGCTCGGCTGGTTCGGATTCAACCCCGGCAGCACGATGTCGGCCGATCCCAACCTCATCGCCAATGTGACGATTAACACCAACGCCGCTGCCGCCATCGGCTGCATCGCGGCGTTGTTCACGGCCCGCGCCCTGTTCGGCAAATGGGAAGCCACGATGGCGTTCAATGGCGCCTTGGCCGGCCTGGTTGCCATCACCTGCCCGTGTGCTTGGGTGACAGTTCCGACGTCGTTTATCATCGGCGCCGTCGCCGGTGTCCTGGTTGTCCTTTCCGTAGTCGGTATCGAGAACTATCTCAAGATCGACGATCCCGTCGGCGCGATTTCAGTCCACGGGGTTTGCGGCGCCTGGGGCACGTTATCGCTCGGGCTGTTTTCGACCGGTACGGGTGAAGCCTCTCCTTTCCCCGGTTTGTTCATGGGCGGTGACGCAAAACAATTGATCGGCCAGGCCGTTGGCGTCGGCGCGGTCTTTGTTTGGGCAATCGCCTGCGGAGCCGTGCTATTCACGGCACTGAAGATGACCGTCGGACTGCGTGTAACCGCCGAGGAAGAAATCGAAGGCCTGGATCATGGCGAGCACGGCAACGAGGCCTATCACGGCTTCCAATTCGTCGGAGAGCCGCACGTGTAGAGATTCTCACGGCGGTGCGAAATGACGCGACGTTTGGACGAGACGTTCGTTAAACAACACCGCTGTTGATGCGACTCTGGCTTCCGCCTAGCCAGAAGGACGCCTCCGGCTTGGGATGACTTCGGTCACCTCAAGTCGGAGGTTTTTTTATGCCTAATGCGTCGCGAAGGGCTTAGCCATACGTTGCGATGAGCTTAGGGGCATCGCTTCTCAATACGACCCTTAATCAATCTCGACACATTGCGGTATGTCGATCGTCATTTCGGTGCCGCCGAGCGCCGCGTCGCCGACGCGGATCGAGCCGCCATGATCGCGCACGATGCCGTACACCAGGCTCAACCCCAAACCTGTGCCGCCGTGTGCTTGCCGCGTCGTGAAGAAAGGATCGAAAATATGCGCCCGATCCTCAGGCCGCACGCCGGCGCCGTTATCGGATACGGTCAGGCGTATCCCTTGCGCAGTCTGCGACGTCGTGATCGTGATTCGCGGGGCAACGTCCCCTGTCGCTTCGATACCGTTCTGAATCAGGTTGACGAATACTTGCTCCATATCGACCTGATTCACCATGGCCGGCGGCAGCCTGACATCCAGCATCAAATCGATCGACGCATTCCGCTGTGCGGCATAGGAATGAACAAGTTCAACGGCGTTCCGGATGATAACGTTGACATCGGCCGGCGCTCTTTCGGCTGGGTCATGTCGGGCAAATCTCAAAACGTTCTTCACGATTCGACCGCAACGCTTGGCATTGGCGGAGATATCGCGCAGTAACGGGCTCACCTTGTCGTCCGCATTGTTTGACTTCGCGTAATGAAGCGCTTGTTCGGCCGACAACAGGATCATGCCCACCGGGTTGTTGATCTCGTGAGCAATTCCCGCGGCGAAAGTTCCCACCGATGCCAACCGCTCGGCGTGGCGCAAATGCTCAAGCGATTCCTCCAGCTCACGATTGCGCTCGGCGACCAGCTCTTCGAGCAATTCTCGCTGTCGCGACTCGCTACGAAACAACCGCAGCAAGAGCTTGGTTCGCGCCGTTTGCACGGCCGCGGCGATGCCGGTCGTCCACAGCAAAAACATGCCGTAGTGGTACCATTGCCCACCCGGGTATTTCAGCACGCACCAGTACCAGCCCGCCCAGATCACCGCATACAACAGCGACGAGGTCCAGATCGACAACGACACGATCGCCGAGGCCGTAATGATTAGCGCCAAGTTCGTCGTGTCCATCGGCGAATGGGAAAAGTAGAGCTGCACCATCCCATCCGCCCAAGCCACGAGGCCAAAAGCGAACAGCAGCGGATGCACCCACGCCCCGGACAGACGCCACCGTACGGTGGCGAACAACAGGACGGCACTCGCGATGGCCGATGCGAACTCGGCGTGCGCGATCGTGTCGTGGAACGATCCCACCATCTGCACGCGGAAGATGCCCGCCAAAATGTAGATCGGCACAGCCATCGCGGCGAGCGGCACCAGATTGTCGCGCGCCGCCCCATTCATGGCGACGCGCAGCGCCTGGTCTGTTGGGCTACGCGAGGCAGAAATCATCGAATGCCGACCCCATAGATCTAGTGCCGCACCGCGCCAGCAACGACGTACAAATCGTCGACCGCCCTCCTCGTCCACGGGACGGCGCTGACCTGCCCGACAACGTCGGCATCTTACCGGGATTCGAGCGGAAAGAAAATTCCGATCACGGCGCGATCGTCGCCATAAGAGCCATGCTCTCAAGCGGCGAGCCTGTCACTCGCAGCCCGAACTGGCCTCGCACGATCGGCACCGTTCGCGGCGAAATCGACGTTTATTCGCGCCGTCTATTCCGCGACCCCCACCACTTCTCGCTGCTTGGTTTGCGTAAAGCCGACATTCGTCTCGGAGTTGAACGCCAGTTTCTTTTCCTCGGGCCGCAAACGCAGAGTGACGATAAACGGCGTCTGGTAGAAGCACAGCTTGGCGGTGAAAACGTCCCCTGCCCAGGCGCCGGCTGCCGCGATCGGCTGCTTCGCCATCAGCCCCCAGGCGGCCTCGCCTTCTTGCCACTGGCCATCCCCGCACGCGATGCGCTGTTCGTCGCCAGCGATTCGCATCACCAGCGTCACCGGCCCCGCCAATCCGTCGCGCTCAAATGCGAGCGACTCCAGCTTTTGGTCGCTATCAGTCGCCGGAAACACATAACGCTTACCCACAATGTCCACGCCATCGCCACTCCGTTCCGGCAAGCGTACTTGCAAAGCCTTCAGCTTGCCTGCGAGCTTCTCGCAAGCAGCCTCGGCCGAGGGGAGCGCGGACGACTTCAGCGCAGGCAACAATTTGTCCCATACCGTTTGCAGCACACCGGGCATGTCACGCACGCCACTGGTAATCGCGACCACGGCATCCTGCTCGGGCAGCACGACGCAAAACTGCCCGAACGCGCCATCGCCACGATAGGCGCCATTTCGACAGCGCCAGAACTGGTAGCCGTAACCTTGGTCCCAATCGCTATCCGGATTGCTGCCATTCGACGTTTGCCGCGCGGTCGCCGCTTCGACCCACGCAGCCGGCACCAGTTGCTTATCGCCCCACATCCCCTTCTGCAGGTAGAGTTGTCCGAACTTCGCGATATCTTCGGTGCGAATGCTCAGGCCATAGCCGCCGGTCGAAATTCCCTGCGGACTCGTCTCCCAGGTCGGCTCTTCGATTCCCAATGGTGCGAACAGACGCGTCTGCAAATAATCGAGCACGGTTTGCCCGGTCACTTTTTGCACGATCGCGGACTGCATGTACGTGCCCGAGGTGTTGTACAGAAAATGCGTCCCCGGCCGGAATGGAACCGGCTGCGCGAGAAATGTCTTCGTCCAGGCTTCCTTCGTGCTCCGCCCGGGCTCGATCTGATGCCCGGTCGACATCCGCAGCAAATCGTGGACGCGCATCGCCTCGAGGAATTTGCTCGGTTCGGCCGGCGCATCTTCCGGAAAGAACTTCAACACCGGATCGTCGACACTCAGTTTTCCTTCGGCGACAGCCAAACCCACGGCCGTGGACGTAAAGCTCTTGCTCAGCGAATACAGCGAATGCCGCGCCTGGGCTCGGTACGGGGTCCACCATCCTTCGGCCACCACATGCCCATGCCGCACTAGCATAAAGCTGTTCATGGCGTCGATCTGATCGACCGCTTCCAAGAACGACAGCACCTCGGCCGACGAAACTCCCTGTTGCTCGGGCGTGCTGCGAGGTAGATCCGCGGCACGACAAACAGACGAAGTACACGCAAGCATCACGAATAAGCACCATGTTTTCATAAGATTCATCCACGATATCAAAACAAACGGGCGGCGACGAAAATGCACGACATGGGGCATAGCCTAACCCCTGTAACGCACGAAACAACAGCGCGGCGATGATAACCGCAGCCTCGCGCTCGAGAGATCCCCACCTGGCCACAAGCGCATGTTGACGCTACGCCGAACGTCGCCCTAAAATCGGGCAGGATCAAAGGTCAGACTTCGATCCTCCAAAAACGATCGACGCCCAAAAACCCCTCTCCCTCCGGGAGAGGGTGAGGGTATAACGACAATCGCCCCTTCCGCACGCCCAAGGCCGCGTCATGAATCACGGCACGCTATCGCGACGCGAATTGCTCCGCTTCGGCGCGCTATCTTGGGCGGGTTTGTCACTGGCAGATCAAATGCGCTCGCGGGCGATCGCCAGCGCCACGGCCAAGGCGCGACATTGCATCTTCGTCTTTCTCAATGGCGGACCGTCGCAGCTCGATACTTTCGATATGAAGCCCGACGCCCCGGCCGACATTCGGGGCCCTTACCGGCCGATCGACACCTCGGTGCCAGGGATACGCATTACCGAAAAGTTGCCGCTCCTCGCCCAGCAGGCGCATCGCTTCAGCATCTTGCGATCGGCCACGCATCCACTTAGCGCTCACAACAGTAGCGCCGCCTACGCTCTCAGTGGTCATTCGCCCGGCAGCGACGCGAACATCCGTCCCACTCCACACGATCATCCGACATACGGCTCAGTCGTTTCAAAAGTGTTGCCGAAGCTGCACGGCATGCCGCCGTTTGTGCTGACGCCCACCTATCTCTTCGACATGGGCTTTCCCACCCCCAGCGCCGGCGGCGGATGGATGGGCAACCGGTACGATCCGCTCCCCGCGGTCCGGAATCGCATGATGGCCCGCTCGCCAAAGTGGGAAGGCAAGCTGCCGATCCCTGATGGCCTGGGCCTGCCGGCCGGCGTGAGTCATGAGAGCATGCAAGGGCGCGTGCGCTTGCTCGGCGAGATGGACCAGGCCTTTGCCGCAGCGCGTGCCGAAGCCGAGCGTTCGAACTGGAACGCCTATCAGGCCGAGGCGCTCGACGTGATCCTCTCGCCCGCGACGCAAGCGGCCTTCGACGTCAGCCAAGAGCCCGCGACCATACACGACCGCTACGGTCGCTGCGAAATGGGGCAAGTGCTGCTTCTATCGCGCCGGCTGATCGAGGCCGGCGTTCGCTTCGTCACGGCCAACGCCGTCTCGAACCCCGAGAATACTGGGCTCTCAGCATTTCAAATCTGGGACACGCACTTCGACCATTTTCGTTTGTACGATCAGCACCTGATGCCGGAGCTCGATCAGGCGCTCTCGGCCTTGATCAGTGACTTAGACGAACGCGGCCTGCTCGCAGAAACCCTCGTGCTCGTCATGGGCGAAATGGGGCGCACTCCCAAGATCAATAACAACGCCGGCGGCGGGCGTGACCACTGGGGCCAAGCCTACAGTGTGCTGTGGGCCGGCGGCGGCATCCGCGGCGGCAACATCGTGGGCGCGACCGATCGCCACGCGGCCGTCGTCAAGGACCAGCCTGCGAAGCCCGACGACATCGCGGCCACGCTCTATCACCTGTTGGGAATCCCGCACGATCTCGAGCTGCGCGACGCCACCGATCGTCCGCACCGCATCTCGGAGGGAACGCCGATTGGACCACTCTTGGCGTAATCAACGCCGCACAACGTGCAGGGCATAAATCGGTGCTTTCAGTTGCCAGCCTGTCGGTTAGGGTTGCGATATCGCTCATTCGGCGGACGACTTCAGCCACTCCCCAAGCGACTCGAACGTCTCTTCGGCTGCTTGAATCACTTCCGGATCGGTGCTCGGGAATGCATGCTGTTCCAGCAATCGGCAATAATCCTTCCACATGGCGCCGACGCGATCGCCGTAACAATTGAAGAACGAACCGCCCCTTCCCCGAGATAAGCCAAACATTTTCTCGAACCGTTCACTCAGTAAACGCCCGCCCAGCGTCGAACCCTCGATCACGTACCAGCGCCCCAAAGTTCGCGTAAGCGAAGTCGCAGGCTGAAGTGTCGCTAAGGGAAGCGCCGCAATCGACGCATCGGTACGCCCCAAATAGCGCAAATCACTCGCCAGTTGCGGCGTCTTGAACCGCGCCGCAAAAACTTCTTGCAACTCGTCCGGTTGCCCGGCTAATTCTCTTTCACAAGGCAGATAGTAGCCGTAGAATTTTTCCAGCACGCGGCGCAGGCCTTCAAGAGTCAGATCCGGTCGCAACAAATCCAATTCTGACTCGAGCGCCAAGTGCTGCTTCTGTGTAGCCGCTTTTAGTCGTTCGCGCAGATCCACCGGAAAGTCCTTTCCCAAGCAAGAAATCTCGTTCTTCATGGCGCAGCACTTGCAGTATTAGTGCCAATCGCCGTGAAATCGATCGAAATTATCCAATATGAAGAGATCCATCGTTTGCACGCATGACCGAAACTCCTGTCGACCTGACCAATTGCGATCGTGAACCCATCCACATTCCTGGGGCCATTCAACCCCATGGAGCGCTGATCGTCTGCGGCGCCGCGGACCTGACGATCACCCACGTCTCGGCCAACGCCGAAGATGTGCTGGGGAGTCGCGTCGAGGACTTGTTGGGCAAGCGTATAGGGCACGTGTTTCCGTCTGAGGAGCGTGCGCGGCGCGAGGCCTCGCTCCAACAAGAGGTGCGCGAGACCAAGCCGGTTTATCTCTTCACGGTCAGAGTACGCGATAGCAAGGGTAATTTCGATGCCATAGCTCATCGCAATGGCGAATCGATCTTCGTCGAATTCGAGCCTGCGCAAGAATCGCGCGAGTTGACAGCCCCCGAGCTCTACCGGCTCGTGCAAGGGGCAATCGCCAAGCTGAACCTGGCGAAATCGGTCGACGAATTGCACCGGCTTGTCGCCGACCACGTGCGCGGCATCAGCGGATTCGACCGTGTCATGGTCTATCGGTTCGACGAAGAGTGGAACGGCCAGGTGGTAGCCGAGTCGAAACGCGGCGACTTAGAGCCGTTCCTGGGATTGCACTATCCGGCTTCCGACATTCCCAAGCAGGCCCGCGAGCTGTACACGAAGAACTGGCTCCGCTTTATCGCTGACCGCGATTATGTCCCGGCGCGCATCCTGCCTGAAACCAGCCCCGGTGCGGCGGCTCCCTTAGACATGAGCTTTTCGGTGCTGCGGAGCGTATCACCGATCCACCTCGAATACCTGCGCAACATGGGCGTCGGCGCTTCGATGTCGATCTCGCTGGTGCGCGGCGAGAAGCTGTGGGGGCTCGTGGCCTGCCATCACTATGCGCCGCGCTTTGTCTCGTACGACGTGCGCACAGCCTGCGAATTGCTGGGGCAAATGATGTCACTATCGCTCGGCGCGGCCGAAGAGCGCGAGTTGACCGGCTACCGCGATTCAATGCGTCGCACAATCGCCAAGATGACGGCCAACCTCGAGCGCGTGGACGACATGACCAAGGCCCTGGTCGATTCGCAGCCAAACATGCTGAACTTCGTCTACGCCGACGGCGCTGCGGTAGTTGTCGACGATACGGTTCACCGCCTCGGCCAAACGCCCGGCGATCAAGACATTCTGCAGCTTGCCCAGTGGTTGACCGAAGACCAACCCGGCGATGTCTTTGCCACCGACAATCTGCAACGTTCGTTCGGCTCCGGCCTGCTTGGCAGCGTGGCCAGCGGCGTGTTGTCGATTTCGCTGGGCACGGTCCGCCCGCATCGCTTGCTCTGGTTTCGCAGCGAGCGAGTGCGTACGGTCGAATGGGCCGGCGACCCGGCGAAGAGCGTCGTCAAGTCGGGCGAGGATGTGCGCCTCAGCCCACGTGGCTCGTTCGCGCTGTGGAAAGAAACAGTGCGTGGCAAAAGCCGCCCTTGGACGCCGATGGAACTCGAAGCCGCATGGCACTTGCGCGACGCCCTGACGCGGCAGCTTCTGCGCCGGGCTGAGCAATTGGCAATCGTCAACGTCGATCTGCGGCTGGCCAGCGAAGAGCGCGAAAAGCTGCTCGATAGCGAGCGCGCCGCGCGCAGCGAGAGCGAGCGGCTCAACCGCATGAAGGATGAATTCGTCGCCACGCTGTCGCACGAACTGCGCACGCCGCTGAATGCCATTCTTGGCTGGGCTCAATTGCTGGCCCTGCGCGAAGGTTTGCACGAAGAGCTGGCCGAAGGCCTGGACGTCATCGAGCGCAACGCACGCAGCCAGGCGCAAATGATCGAAGATCTGCTGGACGTAAGCCGGATTATCTCCGGCAAGCTCAGCCTGAACCTGCAAGACATGCACCTTCCCACGATCGTCGAGGCGGCAATCCAGACGGTCTCCCTGGCCTCGTCAGCCAAGGGAGTACGAATCGAGCGAATGATCGACCCGCTGGTCGACGTGCAAACCACCGGCGATCCAGGCCGTTTGCAGCAAGTGGCTTGGAACCTGCTTTCCAACGCCGTGAAATTCACGCCGCGCGACGGCAAGATTCAGGTCGTGCTCGAACGCGTCAGCTCACACATCGAACTGAGCATCGCCGATACGGGGCAGGGGATTGCACCGGAGTTTTTGCCCCACATCTTCGATCGTTTCCGCCAGGCCGACTCATCGGCCAGCCGTGCCCACGGTGGGCTAGGACTGGGGCTTTCGATCGTTCGCAACCTCGTTGAATTACATGGCGGTACCGTCCGCGCGCACAGCCCCGGCATTGGCTTGGGCACGACCTTCGTCGTGTCGATTCCCGTGCGAGCCGTCAGGCGGGTCGAACCACGGAATTCTGCGAATTTGCGCCACGCTCCGCGACCAATCGATGCCGACACCTTGAATCTGACCGACGTCCGCGTGCTCGCGCTGGATGACGAACGGGATGCGCGCGAGTTGGTAAAGCGCATCCTCGAAGAGGCCGGCTGCCGGGTGCAAATCGCTGGCACGATCGACGCAGCGTTCGAGGCGTTTGCGAATGCGACCTTCGACGTCATCATTTCCGACATCGGCATGCCGGGCCAGGACGGATTTGCCTTTATCCGCCAACTGCGGGCCGCCGAGGCTGCACAGAAACGTACGAAGACGCCAGCCGTCGCCCTGACCGCCTACGCCCGCGCCGAAGATCGCCGCAAGGCGATTGTGGCCGGCTACCAGGCCCACATCGCCAAGCCGGTCGAAAGCGGCGAACTGCTGGCCGTCGTCGCCAGCCTAGCCGGCCGGGTCTAGAGCGGCTGCCGCGGCACTCAACACGAGTATGGCACGCAGCATGGCCTCCGGCCGCCAACTACGTCACTTGCCGAATTCGGCCATCGCTTCGCGCAGCGGCAAATTCGAGATGCGCATCATGCCGTCGAACGGGTGCGCCAGCTCCAACACCAGAAATAGGGCGCACGACACGCTCAGCGCGCTGACCAATAGAACAATCACGGTCGTGGCATTCCGCGGCGCCAATAGCCCTGCTCCCCCCAGCAGTACCATCAGCCAGAACACCAGGATCACCAGGAACGGTCGTGGGATCGAGCTCTCTTTTTGCGAGAACAGACGGAATCGCGTCTGCGCCAAACCCGTTGTCACGTCGAGCGCCCGCGACTTGATCGCCCTTTGACCGTCATTCTCGGGGTTCAGCTGCGCGATGCCAAAGTACAAGGCTTCGAAATCCCCTTGTGCCGCTTTGGGAGCGATAGAAGTCTCCTCGTCGATGTCGTCAGGCCAGATTCGGTGCAAGGCCGTCTCGGCCGTGCGCCGCAACGCGTGCCGCTCCTCGATCGTGCCATCGCCATACAGCGACAGCAATCGATCGAGCAGCAATCCATCTGCCGCCATTTGCCGGACCGTAGCCGTGTTAGTGTCGTACGTCTCCTTGGCCGCTGCGACCACCAGGGCCAAGACGAGCGCCGTCAGCGACGCAATCAGCCCCAGCCCCCCTTTGATCGAATCGCGCGAGTCAGGCAGCAGATGATGCAGCGGCAACGACCGCGCCACGATCATCCCAAACATGGCCGATGCGAAAATGCAGACGAACAGCAGACACGATATCGACAGCGGATTCATCCGCGGGCCTTTCTGATAGCGATTAGGGGCGTCCCATTCCCACGAGCCCGCAACAAATACCATTGCGCGGCGAGAAATTCAACGGGAAGAAGATGCCTCGACCGCGCAACAGAAGGCGCCCTGCGCAGCACATGCGAAAACTTCTGCGCCGATGTCGTAGGGTGCCCTGTGGGCACCACGAATCCGACCTGACGGCAAGCCCCGTTACGCGCCGCTGAATCGCGCGCTGCACTCATGACAAGCACGTAAATCCCGGTGCGCACAGCGCACCCAACGCCGGCGTCACCGACGCCATCGTCCCTAACCGCGGCTGGCTAGCCGCGTCCGCTAAATCGGCGGCCGTTACCCCCCTCGGCCTTTACGCGAACGCCCATTTCCCGGTCGATATCCAACAGCGCCGCCGGGTCGTTCTTCACTAGGTGGAACTTGGCGACGATCTCACGGGCCGTTTCTTCCTCTTCGACCTGCTCGGCGATGAACCATTGCAGCTCGACCAGGGCTGAGAACGCCTTCTCCTTCAATGCCAACTCGTACAGGTCGTCAATCTTCTTGCTGACGTGCTGCTCCTGGTCCAGGGCCTGCTCGAAAACCGACGCGATCGAGGCGAAACCGACCGCGGGCTCAGCTAACGTCTTCAAGGCCGCCTCGCCATCGCGGGCCAGCAGGAAGTCTAACAGCCGCATCCCATGCCCATTCTCTTCCTCGGCCTGCATCCGCAACCAATGGGCACAACCGAGAAAGTTCTGGCGCTGGCAGAAAATGGACATCGCCAGGTAGGTATACGACGAGCTAAACTCAGCGTTGATCTGCTCGTTTATGGCCTGTTGGACGTTTTTGGACAGCATGGGTATGGGCTCCGAGCAGTGACAGTGGTCGCGCTAAGGCTACTGTATCGCGGCCCAGGGTGGATTGGTCAAGGGGAGATGAGGTGGCGCAGCAATTGCAACTCGGAAGTAAGGCTCGGAAGAACCAGCGTGCCTATTCGTTCAATTAGTTCTCTATCGAGCGCCCGCGATAAAACGCGGAGCGAAGAAGTTCAGCGCAATTTGCTCGGCATTCGCCCTCCAATTGCACGCTATCACCCTGCTTAACGGCGATAAGTCGTCCGTCGTTCAATCGTGCGCGAAATCTAACGCTAGAACCGCTTCTCCCCCTCAAGCCACACCAGATACTTATGCTCAATTTGCTCATCGCCCACAGCAGCGAGGGCACCATCGACAATAGGCCCAAGTCGCTCCGCAGCGTCAATAGCGTCTTGCGCTCGATAAGGAGATATGCCCTTCCACTTGGCAGCAGCCCTTCGAAAACAGACGTACGCCGAGTTTCGATTGCCTTTTCTCTCGAGAAGCTCACCAAGCCACTCCGATGCCCAAGCAACGTTAATTCGCATAGGGCGTTCATCGTACTCAAGAATCCACGCCGACTTGATGATTGCGATCATCGCCTCATCGTCCCTACCCATCAGTTGCAGCGTGCGTCCAACATTTCCGTAAAAATCTCCACCCCGGGATGCATCGAGATGTGCCGGATTAAGGACCTCTTCAAGCGCTACGCCTCTAAGGAAATACTTCAGCGCATTTTCTCTCTCACCGGAGTCTCGCTGCGCAAGCGCAAGCTCGTGCCCACAATCGTGGCGCGTATCAAGATGGCTTTCGATTTTCAATGCCACGCCGCGCCGCCCCCACTCCTTCGCAAGGTCGAACTCTCCTTTGCTCCAATATAAATAAACACGTAGGCGACAAACGCAAATGTATCTCGCGGTCGCACCGGCCGTTGTACGCTCGAATCGTGCTAGCTCAAACTCTGCCTCATCGAATCTTCCGAGTTGCGAAAGAACCTCAACGAGGTTTTCGCACGTATATTCAAACGCGATGCTGTCAACAACCTCGGAATCGCTCCAGTTCAAGATCGACAGCACGCTATTGGCAAGCCGGACGAAGTCTTCCGAAAAGCCACCAAAAACGAGTGCGTTCGCCGCTTCATATAAAACCAAGAGACCATCGTGGTAGTTACCACTGTTAACGAGTAACTCGACTTTGGCTGTCCAATATTGAAGCGTATCAAATGTCGGCCTCCGAGAAAGCGAAGGACGAAGCTTTACTATAATCTTGTCAAAGTAAACGAGGATCGCGGATATAAATCGATTGCGTTCGCCCCGAGGAAACTCTCGACGTATGAACTCGCGAACTAGAGGATGAAGCTCAACCGTATCGGCGCCGACATTGGGCGATTTGATCACAACTAGATCGAGCGTTTTCAACCTCTCAAGCGTCGCCCTAAACTGATTGCAAGAGAACTCATGCGCGACAAGTTCCTCAAGTTGCGCGACGGTCTCAGGACGAACGAGTTCGGCAAGATACCTAAGGAGACGCTGCTGTTTCGATCTTAAGCCTCTCCAGATCTCTCGGAGCATCGTCGTAGGAAGCTCTGCATCGCGGCCGTTTTTGATGCGGCTTATCAGAACGGGAATTTTTATGCGATTCGTCACCACCTGATTCGCGATCAACGCAATCCAAAGTGGATGCCCCTGCAACAGGTCGTGCAATTCGCCCAAATCTCCGACAGCGATTTGAACACCTCTTGCCGCAAAAAGCTCCTTCGCATCGTCGATAGTTAGGCCCTTTAGCTCGATGTAAACAAACTCGGAAGAATCATATCGGAGTTTCGGGCGTGCTGTGAAGACAAATCGCGAGGCGCTGGGTGTTTTCAATATCCCTTGAATAAGGGCGTGCATTCCTTTAACAGCCTGAGACGTCTGCAAATCGATGTAATGGTCAACATTGTCGAAGACGAAAATGCCACGAACCGAAACCGCTAAATCTAAAAATAATCTGACGACAGACTCAATGGTTTCGGATGCCAGATCCGCAGCGCAGCTCCGCCCCCTCGACAGACGCTCTACGATCCGCACCAAGTGCGTCTGTAGCGTGTCGTCCTGCTCCTTACAGTCTCGCCAGTCAACAAATTGGTATTCAGCCCCCGAAATCGCTAGATACTTCGCTACAAGAGTCGACTTACCTTGTCCGCCAATCCCTGTTATTGCGATCGCCTTCGCGTTTCGATTAGCCAAAAGCTTAAGCTCAAGTTCGCGACCTACCCACGTTCCCGTTGGAGGTGGTGTATCACAAACGTCATCGAAACAAACAGGCTCAACCTCGGCCGGGGCATCAGTTGGATGAGCAGCATTGGCCATAACCAAAGACCGAGTTTCCGCGGCCGCCGCGGCCAGCTCAGAAACAGCTTGCAGCAATGGCTCACCGTAATCGGAAAAGGTGATTACCTGCACACCGCATCGGCGAGCATCACTCTGTGCCTGTGAGTTATCACGATGTACGAGTGCATAATGCGGGCCATTTGCGTTGGCAAACGACTCAGAGACACCGCGAAGGGTCGTCCCAAGAAATGAGTCAGTAAAGCTGAATCCTATGAAAAGAAGCGACTGGCTCGTCAACAACGATCGCAAAGACGTCATTGCCGCTGTGTACAAAGCTTCGGTGTCTTTTGACGGATACAAGCGGCTGTACCCATCTGGGGTTAATATAATTCGTGCGGCATCCTCGATAGTGCCGTGGAGATGCCAGACAACCGGACGAGACAAACCTGACCGAGCCATCGCCGCTTGCTCGGCTGGCGATTCGATGTTCCAGCGCGAGAGATCCTCTGGGCGCGAGTGCGCCCACGTCATTGCGCGGTCGTAGTTCGTTGTCAGAACTAGGTTACTGCCGAGTCGCCAAATCGATTGCGGAAGGTCGAGCGACTGATTGAGCACTGCATCCCGAGGATAATCCAACTGGTCTTTTAAGAACGAAAACCAGTTCGCTTCCAATCCATCCTTTGCGTACTTTGCGGCGTCGAGAAAATTTGGCTTATCGATCCTAATAAGACTTCTCACGAGCGATGCATAGTCGGCCTTACCTTCTTTGTCCAGGCGGTCCGCCGCACGATCCAGGAGCTCGCTCCAAGTTGGAAATAGCGGCATCCCATCGATATCGAGGAGCGCGCGCGAAACACCTGCGCCAACAAACGGAATAACTTTTCCGTCGCGCAATGAACTGAGCAGAGTTGCGGGAAATGTCATTTTCTAACCGCATGACCGACGGGGATCGGCGACGACACGCCATCGTAAAACGAAGTTGTACCCGCCGAAAACTCCAGCCGTCTACGCTTTCTGTTGGCCCTGGATCGCCAACTCCACTACTTCCGGCGTCAGCGGTGATTCGGCTGCCATTTCGCGGATTTGCTCGGTGATCTTCATCGAGCAATATTTCGGACCGCACATGCTGCAGAAGTGGGCGCTTTTGAACGTGTCCTGTGGCAGCGTTTCGTCGTGCATCCGGCGGGCCGTTTCCGGGTCGAGCGACAGACGGAACTGCTCGTTCCAGTCGAACGCGAAGCGAGCCCGTGACAGGGCATCGTCGCGATCGCGGGCGCCGGGGCGGTGTCGGGCCAAGTCGGCCGCGTGGGCCGCGATCTTATAGGCGATCACCCCTTGGCGGACGTCGTCCTGCTCGGGCAACCCTAGATGTTCTTTCGGCGTGACGTAGCACAGCATCGCCGCACCGCTCCAGCCGGCCAGGGCCGCACCAATGGCACTGGTGATATGGTCGTAGCCCGGAGCAATGTCGGTGACCAACGGGCCCAGCACGTAGAACGGCGCCTCGTGGCACCATTCGATCTGCTTCTTGATGTTCATGTCGATCTGGTCCATGGGGATATGCCCCGGACCTTCGACCATGACCTGCGTCCCCTTGGCCCAGCCACGCTTGACCAGGTCCCCCAGGACCTTCAGCTCGGCAAATTGGGCATCGTCGCTGGCGTCGGCGATCGAGCCCGGCCGCAGCCCGTCACCCAGGCTCCAGGTGACGTCGTACTGCCGCATGATGTCGCAAAGGTCTTCGAAGTGCGTGAACAGCGGGTTCTGCTGCCGGTGCGTCATCATCCACTTCGCGATCAGCGATCCGCCACGGCTGACGATGCCAGTGACCCGCCCCATCGTCAGATGCAGATGCTCCAGCAGCACTCCGCAATGGACGGTCATGTAGTCGACGCCCTGCTTGGCCTGGTGCTCGACCATGTCCAGGAAGTGCTGTGGCCGCATATCCTCGATCTCGCCCCCCAACTCTTCCAGCATTTGGTAGATGGGGACCGTGCCGATGGGGACCGGGGACGAGGCGATGATCGCCTCGCGGATGCGGTTGATATCCTTGCCGGTCGACAGGTCCATGACCGTGTCCGAACCGAAATGGACAGCCGTGTGCAGCTTCTCGAGCTCGCCGCCTACGTCGCTGGTGACGGCCGAGTTGCCGATATTGGCGTTAATCTTTGTCTTGGCGGCAATGCCAATGCACATCGGCTCGAGCTTGCCGGCCAGATGCACCGTGTTGGCCGGGATGACCATGCGGCCGCGGGCCACCTCGTCGCGAATCAACTCGGGGGTCAGTTGCTCGCGCTGGGCGACGTATTCCATCTCTGGCGTGATCGTTCCGGCCCGAGCATTTTCAATCTGAGTTGCCACTGACGACGGCCTCCGTGAGCGAGAAATGAATCGGCGTGGGCGAACCGAAGTTGAATCACGACAAAAGGTTCGGCCCGCTCCGGTCATCCTATCGGAGCAGACATGTTTGTCAATTGTTCGCCCGCCGGGGGCCTCAGAAGTTGTTCACCGCCGAGACACCGAGGCCGCAGCGATCGGCACATTTTGCCGAGGCGTTTTTCTACTGTCGTCTGGCAATCGCCCCGCAGTTCCAAGTCATCTTTCTCCGCGCATCGGCGTCTACGTGCCTCCGCGTCTCCATGGTGCCCCGACCGCGGAATGCCTGTCTTTCTCAGCACTCCAGGAAACTTCGGAAAAAAATGGAAATCGTCGCCCCCTGGAAAACGACCGGTCGATAACCCGAGTACGAAGCGAGCAGGCAGCCGAGACGTGGTTCTGTCCTTGACGGCGGAACATCTTCCCAGAGATTCGCCGGCTGCCCGTTTCCTGGCCCGCCTCGCAAAGTTCTGCGATCCTGCCCTCGGATGTTTGCGCGATTCTAATATGTCGAATGATGCTCCTGTCGGAACCGTTGCCCCAGGCCTGATGGACGACGTCGAAGTCGTGATCGGCCCCGATCAGTCCACTTCTGCGCCCGGCGAAGCCGAAACGCGCGAGCTGTGGCGCGTGGTGTCGGTCGACGGTTCGACGCGCATCTTTCAGACCAAGCCGGCCCTCGAATCGCAGGGAAAGCGATCGTCGGCCCGCCGCGTAGCGCCATGCGATTTGCGATCCGGACCGGGACGCGCCAAGCCACTCTTCGAGCAAGGCAATACTTCGTTACCGACGTTGATCGCCGAGGCCGGAGCTGCGGCGGCCGAAAAGGCAGATACCGAGCTGAGCGTCGAGCTGACGAGCGTCACGCAGGCGTGGCCGTCACTCTCGCCCGGTATTCGCGGGGCCGTGATGGCCCTGATTCGCGCGGCGTCTACGGCCCGGCCGACACGCCCGACCGCGGGACCGCGCCGCGAATAAACTCTGCGATCTCGGTTAAGCCAGCGCCAGGTGTGAATACCTTCGCCACGCCCATCTCGGTCAGTTGCGGAATGTCCGCCGCCGGGATGATGCCGCCGACGATCATCTGCACATGCCCCAGACCGCGGGCTTTCAAGGCCTCGATCAGCACGGGCACCAACGTCTGATGGGCGCCCGAGAGCAAACTGATCCCCACGACGTCGGCATCCTCATCCTCGACCGCGCGAACCACGGCGTCCGGCGTTTGCCACAAGCCGGTGTAGATCACTTCCATGCCGGCATCGCGCAGCGCCCGGGCCACGACTTGAATGCCGCGATCGTGACCATCGAGGCCAATCTTGGCCAGCACCACACGGATAGGTCGAGCGTCAGTCATGCGAGGTCGCGGGGAAATTCGAGAGGACGAACGAGACAGCCCCGAGTCTAAATCCGCCGCCAGACGGACTCAAGGGCCAACGACATTAAACGAAGCTGAACCGCCCCGCGCCAGATCATGCACTTCGTGCTCTCACCACCAGCCCGCGGCGCCAGCAAGGATCTTTCGGCGCCGCAGCAACGCAAATTCCTAGATCGCAAAATCGTGCGATGCACCGGTCCAGTGCCATGCTCTTTCCGCGGCACGCGGAATGAGCATGCGAAACCAGAGTCGACGGTAGTCGAGGTAGGGTGTGTCCGCGACACACCATTCCACCACTTAGCTCTGAATATATGTTTTCAGATAGTGGTTCTCGAGCACGCATTGCTCGTGATGAGATTTCACAAGGTCGCCGATCGAGATCAGGCCGAGAAGGTCCTCGCCCTGCACGATCGGCAGGTGACGCATGCGGCGTTCGGTCATTAGTTGCATCGTCTCTTCGATCGAATCGCCCGGCCCGGCGGTCACCACGTCGCAGGTCATGGCGGCAGTCACCGGAGTTTCGCCGAGCGGCTCGCGACCCGCCGCGCAAGCTCGAAGAATATCGCGCTCAGTAACGATCCCCACCATGCGATCCCGCGCAACGTCGGCACGGCGTCCCATCACGACCAGCGAACCGCAATTGAACGTCACGAGCTTCTGCACCACGTCGTCCAGCGTGGCCGACTCGTGGATCGTGAAGACCTCGGTTCCTTTGACATTCAGAATTTCTTGCAACGTCATCGCGGGCTCCCTCGAAAAATGGGCGAATGCGAAGTGCGACCCCAGGCCCGCCTCTCTGTCCGCGCGTGAGCGAACGCTCCTCGACAAGCATACTCTTGCGACGCGCATGCCGTCAAAGATTTATGTGCTCAGCTTCACCCACCAGGCGCTGGGAGGTCTTATCCGAGTGGAGAAATCGAGAACGGCGAAACGCCTCGTGAAAAAAAGTACGAAGTGTCGCGTCGCTGGTCGCGTTAATACACGACCTTGCACTCGGGCAGCCGCTTTTGGAGTTTTGCGATGCCGGTGCTGGTGACGTTTGCCCCACGGACTCGCAGCTCTCGAAGATGTGCCAGCGTGCCAAGCTGGTCGAGCCCCTCGTCGCTGATCAGGCTGCCATCGAGTGACAAGACTTCGAGGCCGGCGAGCTTCACCAGGCTTTCCATGCCCGCATCGGTGATCGTGCTGCCGTAGATACTCAATTCTTTGAGAGTCGGTAAATCGTGTAGATTTTTGAGTCCGGCGTCGCTGATATCGCAACTGTCGAGCGACAATCGCTCCAGTGCAGGAAGACTCGACAGATGTGCAAGCCCCGCATCGCCGACCTTGGTCCGCCACAGCGACAGAAATTTCAAGTGCCGCAGATTGGCCAATTCCTTCATGCCGACGGCCGACACCGCGGTGCCGTCTAGCGACAGCCAATCCAGCTCCGTCAACTTCGCGACGTGTACCAATCCCTTGCTGGTGACATTCGTTTTCCAAAGGCTGAGCTTTCTTAACTCGGGGACGAGGGCAAGTGCCGCCAGATCGTCATCCGTGGCCCCAGTCTGATCCAGAACTAACGAAAGCGGATTAGCAAAGCGCGCGCCCGGCAACTTCGCGAGCAACTCATTGCGACGCTCCTCCGCCTCGTCCGACTGTTCGTCCGTCTCGCCCGCTACGAGGGTGTTCTCGGCGTCCGCCGCCAAAGTCGTTGCGACGAAATACGACCCAATCCCGGCGAGCAAAACCATGTGCAACAGCAACTGGCGATTCATGGCGGTAAGGCCTCCTGAGAAACCCATGCTTGATCAAGAACGGATTAGGATTCTAAAGCGCGGGCAACGAGAATTCGCGAGAACAGCTACGCGCCTTAACGACTTGGACACGTCGAAAGAGCCTACCGAATCGCGCGCCGGCACCATTTTATAGTGAAAATCGGTAATATGCCGAGCAGCAGTAGCACGGTCGCCGGCTCGGGAACCGCATTTACCGAAACATTGTCGATCACGGGGCCGTAGCCGGTGCCGCTGAGGCTCGTGAAGGTCAGCGTAGTCGTTGACGACGTCGCGACAAAGTCGAACGCGCGCGGCTGATAGTCCATCGCGCCATGCGTCTGATCGGTGTTCAAAAAGGAAAGTTGCGAGGACTGTCCCGCCGCCGATATTTCGAGAACCTTAAGCGCCGGACCGCCGTCGGGATTACCGGCCATGTCGAAACCCACGCGGTATTCCTGGCCGCTTGTAGTCACAAAAGTTTGCGAAATCGATCCATCGTAAGGACCCGCGCCGAGAATGGTTCCTGAGTCGAGGTCGATGCTGCGGCCTCCGTCGGATGCTTGCCAGTAGGTGCCGATATAGTCGATGCCATGCCCACCGACGACCCAGCCTGTGATATCGGTACTACCCGAGGTTAACGTTGTGCCGGGTGGGGTCGGTAGGGCGCCCGACTCGAAGCTACCATTGACGATCAACGTCGCACCGGCCTGCGAGCTCAGTAGGACGGCCGACACCACGATTGAAAAGGCAATTGCCTGACGATGCATCTACAGCCCTTTATCGTTGTTCCGAAAACGCGACGAAGACAGATCTCGTATACATCTTGAGCCAGAATTACACGCAGTTCCAGCATCTGGCTCGATGAAGCTGCGAATCGCACGATTATCGTGCCGGCATCTCGGCAATGCGGATTTTGCGGAACGACAGATTCGTCGTCGGATCGTGCCCCTGGATCGCTAGCGGGCCGGCTTTCAACCGCATTCCGTTGCGGGCGTTCTCATCGGCTGGGCGGTCGTCGGTAAAATCGCTTACCTGGTAACCGTTGACCCACGCCGCCATATGATTGCCTGAGGCGACCAGCGTCTTATGAAACCAGACGAAATCGTCGGCCACGACCTTGCGGGCTTTTTGCCGGTTGTAGATTCCGCCCGTGCCGTAATCCATCGGTCGGGCCCGATCGAGCAGGAAGCCGTTTTGAATCTGGCATTCGTATCCTTGCCAGAACTGATCGGGAACGCAGCGAAAGAAGATGCCGGAGTTCAGATACTTGCCGTTCGAGAAGATCTCTAACTGCAAAACGAAATCACCCCACTGGCGTTCCGTTTCAATCTGCCCGTTCCCTTTCTTGACGTTCAGGTCGCCTGCGTCAGTGACGCTAAAGACGCTTTTCTTCCCGGGAAAGACTTTCCAGCCCGCCAGGTCGCGGCCGTTGAAGATCGATTCCAGCCCGAGCGGCCGCAGCTTGATGTTTCGGAATGCGACAGCTCCCTTGTTGAGCTGCAGACCAATGCGTCCACGCCGCACCGGCGCCGGATCGGTGTAGTCGAGTACCTGACGCCCATCGACCTTGACCACGAAATGTGCCCCTTCGGCCGTCACTTCGAACGATTGCCAATCATCGCTGTGCAAATACTCGGTCGCCTTCTGCCGGCCGACGAAGCTGCCGGTGTAGAACGGGCTGGTCTCGGGGTCAGCAATGTTCAGCTCATAACAATCCTTGGCCGGATCGGTCGGCACGGCCGGCGTACGCAAAAAGACGCCGCTGTTGGTGCCGCGCGGGGCACGGAATTCGAGCCGCAATTCGTAGTCGGCAAACTCGCTGGTCGTGGCCAATAAGCCCGGCTCGCCGGACGACACCGTGATCGCGCCGTCTTCTACTTTCCAGTCGGCCTTCTGCTCAGCGTGCCAGCCGTAATCGGTCATTCCATCGAAAAGCGAAATCCAGCCGTCGTCGAGTTCCTGCGGTGTGAGCGTATTCGGCGCGTCCGCTGCCGAGAGACGCGATGCGCCAAACATCGACGCCAGGATCAGAAACAAAACATGCTGGAATCGCAAGCGGATCATATCGTGGGCTCACGGCGGTCTATTGGGCAGGGGGAAGCGTCCAACCAGTGTAAAAAGGGCATTCGGCAGCAGCAAGCATGCTGCCGCGGCCTGCTGCTCGATCTCATCTTACGCCCCGACAGCCAACATCAGTCGTGACGGCCCCCAAAATACCCCTAATCGGCGACCGCTGATTTTGACCCGGCTCGCGTGTGTTCTTTAAAGAAGCGCACGATCAAGGCCGGCGCCTCTTGCGGAAACTTATGGCCACCGTCGTGCATGAATGTGACCAGTGGCGCATCGACCTTTGAAGCATACAGCGTGCATCCTTTGGCCCATTCCTGCCCTTGTTCCGAGCACTGATTCAGTTCGCGCACTTCCTTGATCGTGGCTTTCTGCAAGGCGAACGGCGCGATGCGATCTTGCTCGCTGGCGACATGAAGCACCGGCAACGGTTTGGTTAGCGAAATACGCATCTTTGGCGCGGACGATGGCGCCACGGCGGCAAACAAGTCGGGATGCGTGCTCCATAACAAGTAAGTAAAAATCGCGCCGTTCGAGTGACCGGTGGCATAAATTCGGCTCTCGTCGACCGTCCACTTTTTCTGTACGCTGGCCAGCATTGCGTCGAAGAATTTCAGATCCCGGTCCCCCTGAGTTCCCGACGACGATTGCCAGCCAGCCCGTTTCCCCTCGGGATCGAGACGGCTAGGCGTCAGCAAGCCTTGCGGATAAACAACGATCGCCTCGGGCCATACACTCTCAAGATGAAAGCTTCGCGACGCTTGTCGCATGTTGCCGCCGTGTCCATGAAAGACGAATACCACCGGCGCGCCGTCCCGCGGCGGATTCTGCGGAGCGACAACCAGCGCCTCGCGCTCGACACCGTCAACAGTCCATTGCATGCTTTCGGGCGCGGCAGACAAGGACGCGATTGCAATAATCAAACCCGCGAACATATAAAGCCCTTGCATTCGAGTTTGCTGTGGCTCTGCCTCGCAGCACCACAACTCAGAATTTGGCAGTTACGCTCACTGCATTCAGCTTGTGTCGTTTTGCGAAATACATCCGACGTTGTTAACCGGCTTCGTTCAAATATTTTGAGAAGACTCGATGCCCAGCACCAGTGGAATGAAGGGGGACGGATTCTACGACGCGAATTCGTCAGGCCAGCGCGCCGCGATCGACGCCTTGCAACCATGGATCATCGCAGCGGCCGGCCAAATAAGCATACCATCCACCGCGACGCCTATGGTGCTCGCCGACTATGGTTCGTCGGAGGGGCGGAACGCCCTGAACGCGTTTCGGCAGGCGATTGAAACGCTGCGTGATCGCGGCGTGCAAAATCCGCTCTGCCCAATCTTTAGCGATCTGCCGACGAACGATTTCAATCAATTGTCGCGGAATCTGACCGAGAATGAAGCCTCGTTCTCGGCAGCGCAAGGCATCTTTCCCGCCGCGATCGGACGATCGTTCTATGGGCCCGTCTTAGCGCCGACTTCGGTCCACTTGGGAATGAGTTTTAACGCCGTACTATGGCTGGACAAATTGCCGAGCGAACCGCTTGACGACTTCGTGGTCTACCTTGGCCCGAAATTACATCGCCCGGATGTTGGCATTTCTGTCGCCACGGCTGCCGCTTTCGCGAAAGCAGCAGCCCGAGATCTTGATCGGTTTTACGAGTGCCGCGCTGTGGAACTTGCGCCTGGCGCGCGGCTGCTGTTAGCGCAACCAGGCCGGGATCAAAACTACTGCACAGGGCAGGGGCTGTACGACCTGCTGCACGATGCGGCGCTCGACCTCGTCGAACAAGGAAAACTAGACCGTACGGCGTACGCGCGCGTGACGATGCCGATCTATTTCCGCACGCAGGAGGAATTGCTGGCGCCGATTCATGATTCCCACGGCATCGTCCATGATGATTTCGTCGTCGAACGGGCCGAAACGGTCGAGGTCACGGTGCCCTTTGCCGCCGATTACGCCCGCACGCAGGACGTCGAAACTTACAGCGAGGGTTACGTTGGCTTTGCTCAGGCTTTCACCGAACCGATTCTGCGCGCCGGCCTCGACAAGTCTCAGGGGCCAGAGATCGTTCCCGCGATCTACCGTCAGATGCGGCAACTGCTGATCGCCACCCCGGCAAAGTACGCCTTTCGATACCTGCAGTGTGCGGCACTGCTCGCGCGCCGATAGCCCAGGCCAGCCGATAAATCAGGCCGATGTGAACTCGCTACTACTCGGCACCCGGTGCGGGCTCGGGGCTGGCGGCAGGCACCTTCGCCGGTGGCACGTCGGCGTGATACAAGTAATCCATCACACGCGGCGCATCAAACGGCGTCAGTTCGTACAGCACGAGATCGCCCAGATCCTTGCGGAACAGATGCAAACCCGAATCGGGCGCAGGGGGAACGACCTGCTCTTCGTTTTCGCGCCGATCGACAAACACCATGACGGGCTGGCCATCGACGCGTGCCAACATCGTCGTCGTATACCGGCTCAGGCCACCACAATAGGCGAGTCCGACCATGCCGCTACCTGCCGGCATCGCTGCCAGCAGCAGTCCTTCCCCCTGCCGCTCGAAGAAGGTCGATGCAAAGACATGATCGTCCTCGCAAACCCAGGTAGGCTTGAAGCCGCTGTCCACGCTCGTCTTATAGATCGTGGCCAGGGGCAGGCGCGGATTGTAAACCGGCGGACGATTGGTCGGAGAAAAGAATTGCCATCCCAGGATGCCCCAGGCAATCATGGCCGCAGCCGCGGCGGCAGCCAAGGTCCAGCGGCGCCGCTGGTTCGCAATGGGAATCGTGCGAACCATCGACGCCCGACGCAAACGCTCGGCTAGATCGGCGGGCGGGGCAGGGGGGAGGAAGAGTTTCCCCAGCGCCTGGTCGATCTGTTGCTGTAACTGTACCTCGCCCTGCAGCGTTGGATTCGCGCCCAGCTCGCCCTCAAAATCGGCGCGCACCGACTCGGACAAAGTACCGTCGAGGTAC
>DASYDW010000015.1 GCA_036499395.1 Pirellulales bacterium | reverse complement strand
AATCTGAATGACAGAATGACGGAAAGGGTGTGCCGATCGCTTTGCCGCGTTGGTGATACTCGGCGTCATTCGACATTCGTCATTGTGTTTTCTTTAGACATTTGAAGATTAGGCATTCGTCATTGACGAAGCCCCTCGCTGAGGCTGCGGGCTGGTGTGTTTGCCCCTTAGGGAGATCGGCACTGTTGGACAAGCCAGCAGTGGCACCCGAGGGGAGTGAGCGAGAAACGCCCATCCCGATCTTCACTCATCACTCAGCGATCATCACTTCTGGTTACCGACTACTACTCTCTTCACTGCCCACTGCCTATTGCCGGCCACGCACGTGCTGGTCGGGTGAGAGTTAGCCGATCGGTGGTGCGCTCGGCCGTAACTTCGCCCGGGAAGAGACGTTTTCGAGGGCCCGTCGGCGCGGATTGGTCGCTGGCCAGGCTAGCGAGCGATTCCCACTCGTCGTAGCCCATCGCTTGCAATGGCCATTCTTGCGATTGCCAGACGGTCACGAGCATTTCGCGCACCAGGTAGGCGTTGGCTTGCGTCAACGGCGTGGTGTCAATCATGACGCGCGCCGGCCTGGCGGTGGCGACATCAGCCTGCTCGGCCGTAACGATACAACGGGCGGCGAGTGCCGCGGCTTCGACCTCGACGATCCGCTGCGCTTCGCCCGCCAGGTCGGCCAGGCGCAAGAGCGCGGCGACAATGCGTGGGTTGTACTCGGCGGCCAGCTTCGGGAGCAAGTCATGGCGCAGCCGGTTGCGGGTGTAGTCTTGCACGAGGTTCGAACTGTCGACACGGAACGCCTGGCCGATGTCCGCCAGGTAAGCCAGCACCTCGGCGCGGCGCACGAAAAGCAGCGGACGAACAATCGCGATTCCGGGGGCCAACTCGCGGGCCCGGCGCATGCCGGACAGCCCTGCCAGACCGGTGCCGCGCACGATGCGATGCAAAACCGTCTCGGCCTGATCGTCGGCCGTGTGCGCCGTGACGACATAGCGGGCGCCGATTTCCTTAGCCGTGGCGATGAGAAAGGCGTATCGCGCGTCGCGCGAACTTTCTTCACTGGCGTGTTGCGGCGCCGGCTCTGCGCAATCGTTCAGCGGCGGGCAAGTGCTCGCGGGATCGGACTGCGGGGCGTCCGACAGCACCGGCGACGTCGACGTCAAAGGACGCCCCACACGAATCGGAATCGCCAAAGAGGCCGCCAGTTCGGCGACGAACCTTTCGTCGGCGTCGGATTCCGGACCGCGCAGGGCGTGATTGAAATGGGCGATCACCAGCCGTCCGGCGCCGCGCGGCGCAAGTGCGGCCAGGGAGCGGACCAGTGCCACGCTGTCGGGTCCGCCCGAGACGGCCACCAGCACGGTAACATCCTGCCAGCGATCCGTGGGCCAGGCGGCGGCCAGTTGTTGTTCGAATTCGTGGTTCACGATTTGTCGCGCCTGCCGGTGACTTTTGGGCGATTCGCGGGGAGTTGGGGGCCTTGTGGCGAGCGCAACCTCGCCTGCGAACAAAGGTTCGAGCGACGCCGCGTCCCCAAAATGGTTGCAGGTTCGAGAGACTCTGTTAGTATGACGTTAGTTTGCAGTTCCGGGTCCGGTAATGGGTTGCGATCGAAAACGGTTGCAGCAGCGTCTCCTTGCGGGGAGGGTTTCGGTCCTGGCTGAGGGCGCAAACATCACTCTTCAATTCGGTGAGTTTGTACCGCGGCGGCTCAGCAGAATGGGCGTCAGCCAAGGGAAGTTATAGCGAGTTTGCAACTGGATCTGCCTGATGTGGGAAGAACCAGTCGCTTGCGGGAGTAGGCCAACACGATGCACTTGCTGATCATTATCTTGCAGCAGTTGCTGGGATTGATGCCCAGCGGCGAAGGCAAGAAGGCCCCTCAAGTCGAATTAGCGCGAGCGCCCCGTCAGAATCCTCATGGTTCTGAGTCTAGCTCGTGCCTTCGCGTTGAGTTTCCGTACAGCGACCGGATGACGGTGCTTCCGTTACTTGTGCTTCCATTGTTTGCAGTAGTTCCCGTGGCTTGTCGGGTTGGTCTGAGCAGTTGGCGGCGGTTTCGACCGCCGCGTCTGCAGGTTCGTTCGCATGCGGCGGACGAATCGATCGCCCGCGCTGGATAGTTGATACACCTTACACGGGTGCTTCCGCGCGATCAGGTCGTTTTAGTTCGGGCTTACTGTCGATTGTCGGTCTCTCGTTCGCCACGCATCGTGGTGGACCGTCGGCCTCGACACGCTTCCCCCCTGGCCTTTGCCCGCACTCTTCGGGCCGTACGCATTTGGGCCAATCGTTGCGCACGGTGTTTCACCCGTTGCGTGGCGTTGATTTTTTATGAGGGGGTCAAACGTGAACGAATCTTCGCCCGGTGTAACAGTGCTCGTGACCGCGGTGGTAGCCGCGATCATGACTTTTATTTTGATCAAGCTGCTCGATTATCTCCGCCAGACCGACGCCGAAAAGCGTGCCCAGGACATTTTGGAGCGGGCCAACCGCGAGGTCGAGACACGGCGCAAGGAAGGCGAGCTGGCGGCTAAGGAAATGGCCATTCACGTCAAGGCCGAAGGAGAAAAGGAGCTGAGCGTCGTCCGCCAGGAGCTGCACGAGCGCGATCGCATGCTCGACAAGCGGCAGGATGCGCTCGATCAGCAGACCGACCAGTTGCGCAAACAAGAGAAAATGGTCGAAGGCAATCAGCGCAAGCTGGCCGAGAAGATCGAGGAAACGGGCCGCCGCAACGACGAGCTGGGCAAAGTGCTGGACTTGCAGCGGCAGACGCTGCACCAGGTCAGCGGCCTCTCGAAGGACGAGGCGACGCGGCGACTGCTCGAGCAACTCGACACCGAACTGCAGCACGAAGCGGGCGCGCTGGTGATGAAGCACGAGCGGCACATGGCCGAGATCTGCGAAGAGAAATCTCGCGATATCCTGGTCACCGCCCTGCAACGCTATGCCGCCCCGCACACGGCGGAGACGACGACAAGCACCGTCGACATTCCCAACGACGACATGAAGGGACGAATCATCGGTCGCGAAGGGCGCAACATCCGCGCCTTCGAGAAGGCGACCGGCGTCGATGTAATCATCGACGACACGCCGGGCGTGGTGATCGTCAGCGGTTTCGACATGGTGCGCCGCGAGGTGGCACGGATTTCGTTGAACAAGTTGATCGCCGACGGGCGGATTCATCCCACGCGGATCGAAGAGATCGTCGCCGAAACGCAGACCGAGCTCGAAAAGCATTTGCAACAGTTGGGACAGGAAGCCGCGCAAGAAGCGGACGTCGGTGGGCTGCATCCGAAGATCATTCACCTGCTGGGCCGGCTGCGGTTCCGCACCAGTTACAGCCAGAACGTGCTGCGGCATTCGATCGAAGTCGCGTTCTTGACCGGCATGATGGCCGAGGAGATCGGCCTGGACAGCAAACTGGCCCGTCGCTGCGGCCTGCTGCACGATATTGGCAAGGCGGCCGATCACGAGGCCGAGGGCGGCCATCCGAAGATCGGCGCCGACATTCTCAAGCGGCACAACGAAAGGCCTGAAGTGGTCCACGCGGCGCTCGGGCATCATGACGATTTGCGGATCGATAATCCGTACACGGTGCTGGTGGCGGCCGCCGACGCGTGCAGTGCCTCGCGACCGGGGGCGCGGCGCGAGACGTTGGAACGCTACATTAAGCGAATGGAAGAGTTGGAGACGATTGCCTGCGGCTTCCCGGGAGTGGAACATGCCTTTGCCATTCAAGCCGGACGCGAGCTGCGCGTATTGGCCAGCGCCAAGGATACGAGCGACGCCTCGGCTGCGAAAATCTGCCATGACATCGCCAAAGCCTTTGAAGAACAATTGACATATCCGGGCGAGATCAAGGTGACCGTGTTGCGTGAGTCGCGGTTCACCGAAATCGCCCGTTAGCGTTCTAAGGCATTTCGAGGAAACATCACCGTGCGAATCCTGCTGATCGGAGACGTGGTTGGCAAGCCAGGGCGGCACATCATCGTGCAAGGCCTGAAGGGGCTGATTGCGCGCGAGGGCTTGGACCTGGTGATCGCCAACGGCGAAAACGCGGCCGGAGGTTCGGGGATCACGCCGGCCATCTATCGCGAGCTATTACGCGCCGGCGTGGACTGCATCACGCTGGGGGACCATATCTACCGCCGGCAAGAGATCGCGCCGCTGATGCAGCAAGAGTCGAACATCGTGAAGCCGGCGAATTTTCCCGCCGAGGCGGCCGGACATGAGTTGGCCATCGTCAAGGCGCGCAACGGCGTCTCGGTCGGCGTGTTCAGCCTGCTAGGACGGGTGTTCATGCGGCCGGTCGATTGTCCTTTCGCCGCGGCCGATCGGGTGCTGAAGAGCGTACCGCCCGACGTTAAAGTCCTGGTGCTCGATTGCCACGCCGAAGCGACCAGCGACAAACAGTTGATGGGACGCTTTCTGGATGGGCGCGTTTCGGCCGTGCTGGGCACGCACACGCACGTCGCCACGGCCGACGAGCAAATTCTGCCCGGGGGCACCGCCTTCCAATGCGACGTGGGCATGACCGGCCCCTACGAAAGCATTCTGGGACGGCGGATCGATCGCGTGCTCGAAACCACGCGCACTTTCCTGCCGACGCATTTCGAAGTGGCGACCGGCGATCCGCGGCTGTGCGGCACGATCGTCGAAGTGGACGAAGCCACGGGACGCGCGACGGGGATTCGCCGGTTGTGTGTCACAGCGCGCGAGGCCGATGCACTGGCCCAGGCCGAGGCGAAGAATAGCGCGACATCGACAAGTCCCGCGTCGTAGAACTTCCGCCCTGCGACTTAGAAGCTGCGACGCAGAGTTCGCAGTCCCGCGCGGCGGTTTGTTTGATTTGCGATGTCGCGCAGCCCGCAGTAGGCTTTCGACCGTGGCCCGCTTTCTTTAGCTGATAGCAGTCGGACGACACGCGGGCCCTGGGGCGATAGCAGCACTTGGCCCGAGGCAACGTAGGCAAATCGGTATTGCGGCCCTTCTGGGGGAGAGCTATTCTCCCGCGCCTATCCCGTGAACGTGAACTCTTGCGTTACTGGTTCTTCGCAACGGCTCGTACCGAGCACACGGATCCTGGCTGCGTTCTGCGGCCTGGTTCTGGTGGTGCTGTTGGGCGTGGCGGCGAAGTTGGAGCCGAATCCGGCCGGACTAGGAACGCACGAGCAATTGGGTTTGCCCCCCTGCTCCTTTCGGTGGCTTTTTGGCATGCGTTGTCCTTCATGCGGTATGACTACGTCCTGGTCGCACGCGATGCGTGGCCAGTTTCGTGATGCGCTGTCGGTAAACGTCGGCGGCACACTGCTGGCCGGCGTGGCGGTGTTTGCCGCGCCGTGGTGTCTTTTGTCGGCCACCTGCGGACGCTGGGTGGTACGTCCGCCGAGCGACCGGATCTTGGCTGCGGCCGCGTTGTTTGTTGCGGCCGTGACGTTGGCGGACTGGGCCTTTCGGTTAACCGCGACTTGATCCGCGCCGGTAAACCTTGCGCCGCATGAGGCGGCACGAACGAACGCTCGAACGAGGTAGAACGATGGACCGTACGACTCGTCGCTCTCTGGGCCTGCTGGCAGGCGTAGTGTTGCTGGCCTTCCTCACGTCGCAAAGTGGCTGCGTCAACGCGCTGGCCACGGCGGCCTGGCTGGTGAAGGGGAACGACGTAGGCGCGGACTACAACGGGCTGCGCAACAAGCGAGTGGCCGTGGTCTGCCGGCCGTTGGTCGAATTGCAATACTCGACCGGGATTCGCTCGACTCAAGAGATGGCGACCGAGGTGGGCAATTTGCTCTCGCATCGGGTCAAGAGAATGACGCTCGTCGATCCGCGCGAAGTCACGGAATGGACCGACGAACATGATTGGGACGATTTCGCCGAAGTCGGCCAGGCCCTCAAGGCTGACATGGTCGTGGGCATCGACGTCGAGGAATTCAGCCTCTATCAAAGCCAGACACTGTATCAAGGCAAATCCCGGGTGGCGATCACCGTGTATGACGTCGCGGACGGCGGCAAGGTGGTGTTCAAGAAGTCGTTGCCAAGGATCATTTTCCCACCCAATCGTGGCGTGGATACCGCGATGCCCGAGGATGAATTCCGGGCGCGCTTCGTGGCACATCTGTCCGACCTGATCGGCCGGCACTTCTACTCGCACGATGCACAAGCCGATGTGGCGCTGGATGCCAAGGGCTTTACGTCCGAGTAAGACGGCGCTTGCAGGTCTTCTGGCAGCGTGTCAAAATCCGCGCACGCGCCTGAGCGGCCGATTTTTTGGCCGTTTCGCTGGCCCCCCATTTCTAGGCCACGATACGTATCAAGGCGCGCAGCCGATCGTTTTATTTTCGCGCGGAGTGACGCATGCAACTAGGATTTGTGACGGCGATCTTGCCCGATCTGAGCTTTGCCGAGGTTTTGCAATTCGCGGCCGACGAGCAGTTCGATTGCGTCGAGGTCATGTGCTGGCCGGTCGGTAAGGCCGAGCGGAAATTCGCCGGCGTCACGCACATCGACGTCAATGATTTCACACAGGCCGCGGCCGATGGCGCACGGGCCCTGTGCGAGCGGCACAAGGTGTCGATCTCGGCGCTGGGCTACTACCCAAACATCCTCTCGGCCGATGCCGAAGAAGGGCGCGTCGCCACGGCTCATTTGAAGAAGGTGATTCAAGCGGCACGGCTGTTGGGCCTGTCGAACGTGAACACGTTCATCGGCGCCGACCATCGACGGAACGCCGACGAGAATTTCGCGCTGTTCCGGCAGACCTGGCCGGACCTGATCAAGTTCGCCGAAGATCACGATATGCGGATCGGCATCGAGAACTGCCCGATGCTGTTCAGTTGGGACGAATGGCCGGCCGGCAAAAACCTGGCGTATTCTCCGGCCGTGTGGCGGCGGATGTTCGAGGAGATTCCGTCGCGCCACTTCGGACTGAACTACGATCCGTCGCACATGATCCTGCAGATGATGGACTATCTGCGGCCGATCTATGAGTTCCGCGATCGGCTGTTCCACACGCACGCCAAGGATATGAAGCTGGATCGGCAGAAGCTCGACGATCGGGGCATTCTGGGCCTCGGTTGGAGCACGCCAAAGATCCCGGGCCTGGGCTCGGTCGATTGGGCCGCCTGGATCTCTTCGTTGACCGATGTCGGCTATCGTGGGCCGGTGTGCATCGAAGTCGAAGACGATTCGTTCCGCGATACGCTCGAGGCGCGTAAGCAGTCGCTGCGAATATCGCGGAACGTGTTGCGGCCGCTGATTGGGTGAGACTTCGGCAGGCGGAGAGTCTCGCTCTCGACTCGTCTGCGACGAAGACATACTTATTCCGCTTTGCGGAAAAAGCATGGCACCGATTAACATGGCACCGGCACGCGTGTCTTCGGTTCTCCCATATCATTCGCATCGCGATGCCCCCCCCGCGCGAAGTACGCCCCTCGCTCCATGCGCGGGGCATCGAGATTTCTCGTCTCACAGTCGCGCTTTGTGAGCGACTGATGAGAATGTGATGAATCTTTTTTTCGGCGCGGACGTTTCGCTCGATGATTGAGCGATCGCTAGCGCGCTAATCCGCGCAGCGAGTGCGCGTGCCAAAATCTTTCGTCGCGCGCGCGAAGTTTTAGTCTTTTGTGAAGTTGCTGCGCGAGGCCGATTTTCGGTTGACGCTCGCTACTCGCATTTCTATCGTTCGCCTTGTCCTTCCCTACCCAGGTCGCTGCCCGTCAATCGCGCGATCTGCCAATTGCATCGAGAATCTGCATCCAGGTCCGCCGACAATTTTTTCGGCAAAAGCAACAAGAGGAGACGCCAATGAGGTGGAACATGCGATCGTTCTTCGCCCGCTTGGGCAGAGCGGCAGCGTGCGCAAGTATGCTCACGATCAGTCTGCCGCAAGGGTCGCGCGCTGCGGCCATCACGCTCGACACTTCGAATGGCCTGATCAATGGTTCGGCGACTTCGACGATCAACGGTGTCACGGTCAGCTACACAGGCACCGTCAGCGGCGTCGCGGACTTCACCGTTTATGGCGACCTTGACCTGCTTTCGACCGATACGCTTACAGCCATCGGCAATAACGGCGTCGAGCTCGTCGTCGGCAACAATGTGAACATCGCCGCGGGCGCCACGATCAACATCACGCCGGGCACGCTCGGCGGTGGCGCGGGAGCAAGCGGCGGCGCTACGGGCGGATCGGCCGGTGGCGGCGGCGCTGGTGGCGGCTCTGGCGGATCGCTCAATGGCGGCGCTGGTGGCAACAGCGGCTCGGGCACCGGGGGCACCGGCGGCGGCGCCAATCCGAAAGGTGGCAACGGCGGTGACGATGGTGGCGGAGTCAACAGCGGTGGCAGTGGTGCCACGGGCGGAACGCGCGCGGCAGGTACCAACGGCATCGGTGGCGGTACTGGCAACAACGGCGCAGTGGGTAGCGCGGCGCTACTTGGTGGCGGCGGCGCCGGCGCGGCCGGCGTTGGCACCGCGGGAACGGCTGGTGGCGGTGGCGCCAATCCCGGCGCTGGTGCAGGATCGGGCGGCGGTGGTGAAAGCCTTGGTGGTGGCAGTGGCGGTACGGGTGGCACCGGGACAGCCGGCACAACTGGTGGGAACGCGAACGGTGCTGCTGCGGGCGGCGCGGGCGGCGCCGGCTCGAACGCCGGCGGTAATGCGATCGCAATAACCGGCGGTGGTGGTGGCGGATCCGGCGGTGGCGGCGGTGGCGGCGGTGGTGGAGGCGGCGCCAGTTCCGGTGGCGGTGGCGGTGGTGGTGGCGGTGGCCAAGGATTTCTCGGCAAGGCTGGCACCGGTGGTGGTGGTGGTGGCGGCGGCCAAGGTTCGACCGGCGGCACTGGTGGCCAAGGCGGAACCGGCGGCGCGGGTGGCGCCGGCGGTGGTGCCCTCGGGATTATTGCGAATGGTTCAGTCTCGATTGCAACAACGGTTAACGTCACGGGCGGCACCGGCGCCGCGGGTGGTTCTGGCCCCGGTGGCGCTTCGGCGGGTGCCGGCCAAACCGGCGGCACCGGCGGCTCTGGTGGTTCCGGCGGGTCGGGCGGTGGCAATGGCGGACCGGGTGGACCTGGCGGCAACGGCGGCCAGGGTGGCACCGGCGGCAGCGGCGGAAACGGCGGCGCAGGAGGGGGTGGTGCCGGAGGTACTTTCCTCGTGCAAGGCACGACGGTCGATCTGACCGGCGGCGGTGCGAATGTCTCCGGCGGTACCGGCGGCAACAACGGTGGTGGCGGTCGCGTCGTGACGGGCACGAATGCCGGACCGATTGGCGGCACGATCACGGGTGCAGCCAACACGCCGACCACGGTCGGCTCACAAGATGCCAACCCGTTCGTCGGTGGCGGCCCTGCGACGCCGTTCATTCCGAACCTGCCGACGGTGGGTGCGGAAATCTACGGTCTGACGAGCCTCACGGCGGCTGGACTGTACGGCAGCCTGCCGGCGACCGACGTCAATGGTACGTTGCTCTCGAGCGCTGTCGGTGCTTTGTTCCGCACCGATGCCTCGGTGCTCGGACCGGCCTTCTCGGGCTATGACGCGTTGCTCTACATCAACCTGTCGGGCAGCTCGATTTCGAATCCCCAGATGGCAATCGACGAGGCGCTCGCGCAGTTGATCCAACGCGGTTGGGCCAACAACACCAACTTCGGC
>DASYDW010000014.1 GCA_036499395.1 Pirellulales bacterium | reverse complement strand
CGACCAGGAACGAGAACCAGCACATCGACGCCAGCAAAATAGTGATCCACTTGCGCGCGCTGTCGTAGGCCGGATCTTTTGCGTTCTGCCAGAAATACCAATAAGCTGGCAGCATGAAGAGACCCAGCGCCGCGGCGTGTTCCTTCAACTCGAAGAAGCCCAATGTTTTGAAATAGCCCGTGCGTTCCAGCGGGATGCGGATCGCGATGCGATATTTCGTGTAGATCCAGGCACCGAGCACGAGCGTCAGCACCCACAACACGCAGATCGCCGTGGCGTAGCCCGCCCCTCGCACGTTACGAAAGCGCGTGATGAACCCGGACGGCGTAGCAACTTGCCGAACCGGCGCGGCCTCCGCCATCGCCTGATGGGTGAGCGCGCCGAGCAACGCGACCGCCAGCAGACCGTGGACGATCAGTTGAACGGTCCAGAACGTGTTGATCGAGATGAAGTCGGACATGCGGCGCATGATACCGACTTTTCAGGCCTAGGCGACGGGGTCCGCGCTTAGAGTTGCTGCGCTGCAAAAGTATTGCAGGCCGACACCTTGCCCTCTTTCAGTCCGGTCGTGAACCAGCGCTGGCGCTGTGCCGACGAGCCGTGCGTGAATGAGTCGGGCACGATACGGCCGGTCGACTGCTGCTGCAGCCGGTCGTCGCCGATCGCAGCCGCCGTCTGCAACGCCGCCTCGACGTCGCCGGGCTCGATCGACTTCCATTTCTGGTTCGAGCGGTTGGCCCAGACGCCGCCGAAGCAGTCGGCCTGCAATTCGACGCGCACCTGAATGCGGTTGGCCGCCGCCTTGTCGCCTGACGCGCGCTGCGCCGACTGTGCCTTCGGCAGAATGCCAAGCAGATTCTGCACGTGATGCCCGACCTCGTGCGCGATCACGTAAGCCTCGGCGAATTCGCAGGCCTTGCCTGAGCAACCTTTGAACCGCACCTGCATGTCACGGAAGAACGACGTGTCGAGATAGATGCGCCTGTCGGTCGGGCAATAGAACGGGCCCATCGCACTCTGCGCGAATCCGCACCCGCCCTGGATCGAGCCGGCGAACAAGCGCAGGCGCGGCGCTTTATACTCCTGCCCGCTTTCCTTGAAGACGACCGACCACGTGTCCTCGGTATTGCCGAGCACGGCGGCGACGAAATCGCCCATCTGATCTTTCGGCGCGCCTGTGGTGGTACGTCGCGGCGGCTCATACGGTTGCTGATAACCACCGCGATTGCCGGTGACGATCTCGGCGCCGCCAATCAGCACGCTAGGATCGATGCCGAGCGCCCAGCCGACCAGACCCAGCACAACGATTGTGCCGATCCCCAAGCCTCCGCCGCCCATTGGTAATCCGAAACCACCGCCACCGCCGCCGAAGCCGCCGCCACCACCATCGCGGTCGTCTTCGACATTGTCACTGCGGCGGAAATCATCCCAACGCATTCGAAATCCCCTTCAATCGTCGCGTTTCGATCATTGCCGATGCGACATGCTTCGTCCAATCAACGACTTTTCAACCGTGCAAAAGTTCCGCTAAGTCCCGGACCGATAGGCAGAATTTGCCCAGTAATGGGACAGTTTCATAAACCGTTTTTTCACCTTGAGGATTCATATTAGCGGCCTGTCGGTTGTAGGTCCCGCGTCTGCCGACCGCGTTCGCCTGAGTCAGAGTTTTGAGTCATGGTAATGTCGCGTCGCGGGGCGCCCTCACGGGCGCCCCGTGGTCTTTCACAGACCATTCAACATCGCATCCTGATCGGCGAGTGCGTCGCCGAGATGGCAAAGCTTCCGGCATC
>DASYDW010000013.1 GCA_036499395.1 Pirellulales bacterium | reverse complement strand
TTCAAGCGCGACATCGAGGACAGAATGATCACAACGATCCCCGTCGCCAGGATTGCCGGGATGGCATAATGCTCGTGCAGGACAAATGGTCCGCTCTCGTCAAGCACCGCCTGAAGAAGTTCCCTCATGCCCGATGCCCCTCCTCTTTCAGATGCGATCGATCTCAACTGGCGTAACAGACTTTGCCTGCTTGTCGAGGTGATCGTCTTTGCTTTGCCCTGCTATCTGATCTTTATTCTCTGCGCTCCCCTCTCGCTGCTCGGACTGTGGTTGCTCGTCACGATGCTCTTGGATTCCATCGGAAATCCCAAAACGATCGACGACCTGCGCGGGTTCGCGCCATTGGCAATCGCGTCGGCAACCGCTATCTTGGGCATCCCTGCCTTGTGGATGTTTGCAAAACTCCTCGTCCGCATCTTTCACAATAAGATAACCCAATGCGCGGCAAGGGTGACGTTAGTCAAAGCATTGCGATGGGGAGCCGTCCCGTTCGTTGTCCTGCCGATTTTGCTGATCGCGTCATGGGGGCCCGTCCCTCAAGAGCCGCGCCGGTTCGAGGACCTCGCTCTAGAGATCATTTTCGAGATCTACGTGAGCGGATGGCCGCTTTTGATACCTATCGTCCACCTTTGGCGACTGTCTCGTATGGAGACACAGCCCTCGATTCTTGGGTTGTTCCCGCGATGAGAGCCGGAGTGATGAAGCGATCGTTGGCCGACGCGGCCGCGTGGGTCCGCACTGCTGTCTCAACCTGCGCCCGTTTGTTGCGGTCCTGCTATCTTGTGGCAGGTGTAGTCATCGTTGCCGGTATTACCGTCCAGAACCTCGTCGAAGCGCGACGATTGATGACCCCTGTCGATATCACCGGCACATTGCTCGGCGGCGGCATGACCACCTCTATGGATGCCGCCTTCTGGATGGTCGCGCTGGCCGGCGCAATGCTGGCTGCGCTATTGCGGCTACCAGGCTTTCGTCTTTCCTGGGCCGCGGCTGGAGGCCTGCGCGCCTGTTCATCGAATTGGGTCTCGAGACTGCCCGTCACTGCTTTCGCCGTTCAACACGGCCGCTACAACACGCTCACGAATATCATTCGATAAAGGTGCTAGTATCTGATTCTGGCCTCCGCCCAGCCAGCATCAGCGCGTCAGATCATAACTGATTTGGGAATCCGACCCGATTCGGAAAAATGTAGAAGCGCTCTAAGCTGGCTCATAGAAAGCCAGCCAGACTTGCAAGTGACGTCAGTCAGAAAGTGGCCGTGGTCTTCAGGCCCAGCACGACAACGTTCTTGTTTTCGCTGATGCCGCCCGGATTGACGACGTACTGGACGTTCGGGCGGAAAAGCAGTCCGCCTGTGGGACGATAGGTGTAATAGAGCTCAAAAGCGTACTCCGACCCGGGCACAGGACGATCTTGCATGGCTTGGACGTCGGCAACGCGATTGTTGACGTGCGTGGTGCCCACCGCAAAGCCGATATCGTCTTTGGGGCGCGAGCTGAACAGGCCTGTATAGGTCAATCCGGCCGCGATCTGACGGTCGGTGGTAGCGGTGCGATCATCCGCCACGACGGCGTTAAGGAATAGGCTCAGGTTGCTCGTCACCTGCTGCTGGAAATTGATGTAGGCGCCGTATCGCCCGCGATCCTGACGCGCGGGCAGGCCTGTCAGCGCGAAAGGATTGCCATTGACGTCGGACACGACGTCATCCGTGGTCGATGTGTCATACCACGCACCGATCTTGTAGCTGCCGGGTAGCGCGTCGGCGCCGAGCTTGGGAAGCCACGCAAGTTCGACCGGTATCAGCGCGCCCGTGGAGCCGGAAAAGAATGCCGGAAGCACCTGGTCTTGGGTGCCCAGGTATTTGGTGTTTTCGTCAAAGACGCCGGCTTGGACATAACCGAACCCAGCCAGCGCCACCTTGACACGGGTCCCCCACTGGCTGATGGGCCAGTTATAGATGTAATTGCCGACGAGATTGCCGGGGTTCGAACCACAGAATGTCAGGTTCTGGAAGTCACACGCAAATGACGCGAAGTCTCCGCCGACGGTCATGCGGCCGATCTTCCAGTCGATCAATCCGTCGTCATATTTCTGGTCGAACCAGAATTCTGTCAATCGGATGGTCTGCCCTCGACCGTACACTTCCTGTACCTGTTGAAGCGTGCCAAGGTCCGCGTCGTCGCTGAGATTGCGACCAAGGCGTTGCGTCAGGGTGACCTGGAATTGCGCTGCCGGAAGACCGAGCAGACGATCGAGGTCAAACGTCACTCCTGCTGCATACTGGTCGGCGTATCTCGTCTTGCCCTCGATACCGCCGGCCGGATTGTTCGCGATTTCGCTCGTATATCCGAACTGAAAATCGATACCCAGGCCCCGCAGATGGGTCCGTTCTCCGCCCCAGTCGCCAAGCAACCACGTATCCGGCGCAGCCATGGTATTTGTAGGATCAACTGGTTTGGCCGCGCGATCGCCGGCATGTGCAACAGCACTCGAGAGAATGCCCAATAGCAGGATTTCCACAGCTGAAAGTGCCGCGTATCGCATGTTCGCCCCCTTCAATACAGCCCCCACCAGGCAAGTTACCATGATTCGCGGAAGCGCCTAGTCTAGCAACCACAAGCGCAGCCATGCGGCTGAGCGCCACGTCAAGCCAGTTGAAAATTAATGGCCGTAGACACTGCGCCTTGTGTCGCACGCTTCGGGGTCTTCATCGATTAGTCCCACTGGCAAAAAGATCGCCCAGCCTAATCGAGGTACCCGATCACTACACGGCCAGGATGCCGAAATCACCACCTATATCGAACATGCGATGACCTCCGAGCTTCAAGGCAATGTGGTCGACCTTTGCCCGGTCGGCGCACTCCCGCCGTCTTTGGTGTGCCTCGTAAGATATGCGCCGAATTTCCATAGAGCCACTCGAGGTTGCGAGGGGACCGATCACCGCGCTACCTTTTAGCGGATTTAGTCAGCCACCTGGTTGATGGTAGTCAACTCTGCTCCCGCTAAATCCACAATTCGGCGACGGGGAATGCCTGAGACGGTCGGGTAATCGGCCCGATTGCAACGGATCGGTCAGCGACTCTACGGGAACGGTAGCGTCGGACATAACCACGTTGATACCCCCCGGCCGGCCCGGCCGGCCCGGTCGGCCAGTGTCAATTCAGACGGCCGGCAGCACGTTGTGGTTTAGCCGGAACATGTTTGCCGGATCGTAGGTCTTCTTGATGGACGCCAAGCGCTTGTAGCGTTCCGGTCCATAAACCGCCGGGGCATCGGCCGCCTCGTCCGGCGCGAGGTTGTTCACGTATCGCCGGTCGCCCTGCCAGGGCTTCATGCCGTCGAGCAGTTCGGCGACCGACCTCTGGAGCTGCGGCTCCTCCGACAGCGGACCTGCCGCCACGGCCAGCAGGCTGTACGGCAGGCCCCTCGTCGCTACTGCGTTGGGCGCCGCCGGTTCTCGGTCCCACGCCCCGCCCAAGGCACGCAGCTCAGCGATTACCAGGCCTTTGTCAGCGCCGGAACCGACAAGTTCGATCAGCTTGTCCTGCGCCTGCGCGGGGAACTCACGCAGCATGATGCCCCGCTCGTAGTAGGGCACTGGGTCGGTCGGCTCGTTGTGGATGGACGCGACCGAGGTGTACGGCATATCTGCCACGGTGTCCAAGACTGCCGGGGCTATCGCCCGCAACGGCTCTACCATCCGCTCGCCGTCCGCGGCCGTCCCGTTGTAGGCGATCCGCACCGACACCAGAAACTTCCCGCGCAGAGGCTCGGGCACTTCAAGCATCGACGGCATCCGCATCACGGCAATCGACGTAACCATCGTCTCCGGGGTGGTCGGGTGCCAGGCGGTCCAGATTCGCAGCACGTCGGCCGTCCGTTCACCGGGGAAGTAGATGCCGCCGCCGTAAAGGCGGGGCACTGGGAACAGGTTGAATTCCAAGGAGGTGACAACTCCAAAGTTGCCCTTGCCGCCGCGTAGCGCCCAGAACAGGTCGGGTTCGGACACCGCGTTGACATGCCGCAATTCGCCGTCTGCGGTCACCACGTCGAGCGAGCGCACATGGTCGGCCGCGTAGCCGTGGGAGCGGCCGAGGGTCGGGCTAAGCCCGCCGCCCAAGGTGTAACCGGCAACTCCTACCGTGGGATTCGATCCATTCAGTGGAGCCAGCCCGAACTTGGTCGCTTTCTCGATGACCTCGGACCATATCGCTCCGGCGCCGACCCGCGCCGTGCGACCGACCACATCAATGGCCACTTTATTCATCCGCCTGGTCGCGATCACGACGGCGCCGTGCGCCTTGCCGATTACTTGGTGACCGGTGGTCTTTACCAGGATCGGCCGTCGCTGTTCCGCCGCGAATCTAACGGCGGCCTGGATATCGGCCGCGCGCTCCGGCACCACGATCACCGCGGGGACCAACTCGTGATTGAGGTTCCAGACGGCGCGTTCATCGTCGTATCGTGCGTCGCCGGGCAGTAGAACCGAACCCGCGACCGTGGCCACGAGGCGCGCGGCATCCTCCGGCAGTACCGGCGGCAGAGACCAATCGCTGAAAGTCATAAGCGTACATCCTAATTGCTAGTGCTGTATCCGAAGCCAAGACACCTCGGGGGCGTCCGGAAAATGCCTCTTCGCCGAGGAACGGGCTGCTCTCCGTGTTAGCGTGACCCCAGCCATTCTGGTCCAGGGGGCGAGTTTTCAACTCGCGAGCCACTGAGTGGATGTTCCCCCGGATCAAAATCTACCTGTGCGGGCAGGGAATGGAACTTGGCGCCAACGCCTTCGACGCGCTGACGGAACGCACGGCGGCTCAAGCCGACGACCTCATGACCTGTGGCGATCGGGATACGCCCGATGGCAAGCGGCGGATTGAAAAGGCCCGATGTGGGCGTCGAAGCAAAAAGAACTCTCATGCTATCCTCAAGTTCAGTTTTCCCGAACGGCGCGGCGCTCTGACGACAGCACCGAGACTCCCAGGTGTCCTCGGCGAGGCAGGCTCTTTAAATTGGCTCGAGAAATCACCACCAGCGATCATGGAGCATTCTCCCCGAGAGTTATTGTATTTGGCAGTCGGTATTTCGCACGGAGCCGTGCTTCGGGCAACGAACAGGATCCGTCTGATCAGGACAGCAATACGTCGTATCTTGACAAAGTCGGTCGGAGCCTTGTGGCATCAAAAATTGGCGGTTCTGCCCCGTCGGATAGCTTGCAATCTATTCCGATCCAGCCCGCCGGAAGCTGGCGCGGTATTGGACAGGGGGCACGCCAAGGCGAGTGCTGAACACGATCCTCATTCGGTCCGCCGATCCGAAGCCGCAATCGAAGGCGACGGCTTTCAACGGCCGGTCGCTTACCTCCAGCATCATTCGTGCCACGTCAACGCGGGCACCCTCGATGAACTCGTGCGGCGTGATCCCGGTCGCCTCCACGAAATGTCGGGCCAAATTCCGGGCGCTCATGCCGACGACACAGGTAAGCGAGTCCAGGCCGGCAAGTCTCCCGTTTCCGTTTTCATCGATGGCGCATACATTCGCGCGGTTCCCGGCTATCAGAGCCGGCATTTCGAGATCGCGATGGGACGCGTTGTCACGCAAGGCCGACCACCGCGTAAGTTTGCCGGTGCGCCGAATATCGCTACCGGCAAACACG
>DASYDW010000012.1 GCA_036499395.1 Pirellulales bacterium | reverse complement strand
TCGCCAGTCGACCGTTTGCGAAGCTGCACGGCTGCAGGCCGCCGCTTCACACGCATCGACGAGTCACAACATGGTACGCCGCTACTGCCGCTGCGTGGCAACGATCGCGCCGAGTGATTGAATCTTTCGTGCACTCGGCGGATTCCATCCTGCACGCGGTGAGGAAAGGATCGGTTTGCGGGTCCTGCGATCTTTAAACCGCGCGAGATCGATGCATCGCGCAGTCCAGGTCCTCGGGACGGGCGACAGGGCAAGAACTAGACCCATTTGCCGCCGAACGTCGTTAACAATCCAATCGGCCCTCAGGCCGAAATCGGCTAAGGGCGACTATGCCACAAACGCTGGCCTAATTTCTAGAGGAAAAATAGCGGGCAGTCGGCAGCGGGCAGTGACGAAGAAACAGAATGACGAAAGTCTAATGTCGAAAGAAATCTGAATGACGGAATGACGAATGGGGTGCCGAAACATTTGCCGCGTTGGTGCAACTCGCAGAACACCGCGCTGCGACGAGCGCTTCGTCATTCGACATTCCTCATTTTGTTTTCTTTAGACATTTGAGATTAGACATTCGACATTGCCAGAGAACCTTCGCTGGCGCTTCGGGCTGGTGTTTGTCCCTATTCACTGCCGTCTGCCGTCTGCCGTCTGCCTGCTGCCCACTATCATCCGCCTGCTTTGCCCTTTCCTTGTTGGCGGAGTTGGTCCATCATGGAGGTGATGGCGTAGCAGTGGGCGCGGACGCTCTCGGTGTAGTCGTGCTTGGCAGTGGCCGTTGCGGCGCGGGTGAGATGCACGTTGAATTGCTCCCAATTGATTTGCCAGCCTTCTTCGGCCGCGGCGTCGCGCAGTTGTTTAACGACCTTGGCCAGCCGTTCGACGATGTTGACATTCGCCGCGCATTGAACCGAGCGATACGGCCCTTTACCGAGTTGGGCTCCCTCGAGACGGCCGCCCGAGCCGATCGAGTAATGCTGCACCGCGATGAAGATGGCGGCCAGCACCGCGGCCACGCCGGTCGAGGCGGCGACGGCCCACTTCTGCAAAAAGGCCATCGACAACGCGACGAGCACCAGCACGGCGAGAGTGATCCACGAGGCGAGATGTATTTTCTCGGCATCTTTCTTGGGGCGCGTGCGAGCCGGACCGAGTGCGGAATCAGCACCGGCGCTCGTCAACGACCGCAAGACGCGGACCGCGATCACGGTGGTGTTGTCAGGCCCGCCGCGCAGGTTGGCCAGGTCCACGAGCGTCTGGATCGCATCGCGCGGGGGAAGCGCACCCAGAATACAACCGATCTCGTCGTCCTCGACCTGGCCCGACAGTCCGTCACTGCAGAGCAGGAACGCGTCTCCCGGTTCGACGGCGAACGGTCCTTCCAGGTCGACTTGCACTTGCGGGTAAGGACCGAGCGAGCGAGTGATGATGTTCTTGGGAACGTTCAGTTGGATTTCACTGTCGCGCAGCTTGCCCGTGGCTTGCATCTCCCAGACCAGGCTGTGATCGAAGGAGAGTTGATCGAGCCGGTTGCCGCGCAGGCGATAGACGCGGCTGTCGCCGACATGCGCGACGACGGCCCCCTCGGGCAGCAGCACCAGGGCGCTGCTGGTGGTGCCCATGCCGCGAAAGTCGGGATTACTCTGCCCACGGCCGAAGACGCGCTCGTTGGCGTCGTGAAAGGCTTTTTGAAGAGCGTCGACCGGGGATTCGTCCGGCGCCTTGAAATAGGTGAGCGAGACGAAGTCGGTGGCCATCTTACTGGCCAACTCGCCGGCCGCGTGGGCGCCCATGCCATCAGCGACCATGAACAGGTCGCCGCGCCGCAGCCAATCGATCTCTTCAGGCGATACGACCGTGACGTACGAATCTTGATTGTTGGCGCGACGAAGACCGACGTCGCTTATCGCGGCGTAGTCAATCGCCTCTCGCCATTCTCGTGCTGGAGCAGGCATCAATGATCCGGTCGCGCCAGTGCTGCCGTCTTGCCCAATGGGGTGCTCTGGCTAGACAGCCCACTATACTCATCTTAGCTCCTGAGGCGAGGGGTAATAGCGGCTTCATGCTGTCATGTCGAAATTAGACGAATTGCGACCAACCGTGGACGGCACTTGTAACAGCGCGACCTGTCAGCATCGGCCTGGATGCCCACTGCGGGCCTCGCTATACTCCGCACCTCATTTCTTGACGTCAGAGTCGCCCGAGCGACACGGCATTCGGCCGGGTCCGCGGGCAAAATTGCGAGGGCACAGCGCCTCGCTCCTATCGGATTCTTAGCCACTACAACAGAGAATCGTCGTGCGAAGGCGATCGAACTTTCGCGCGCCGGCGAATTCCTCGCATATCGAAACCACCGGATAGCGCCGCGTGACAGCGACGAAATTCAGCTCGCGACCGACTGTGGGTCACGGCGTCCTTTGGGCCGCCGCGCTGGTGGTAGCGCTGACGGCCGGCTGCGTGCAGCGCCGCCTGACGATTCGCTCGAATCCACCCGGCGCATTCGTCTATGTGGACAATTACCCGATCGGCACGACGCCGGTATCGACCGATTTCGTTTACTACGGCAAGCGGCAGATCCGGCTGGTGCGCGACGGTTACGAAACGTTGACCGTGGACCAGAAGATCAAGGCGCCGTGGTACGAATGGTTCGGCATCGACTTCATCAGCGAGAACCTGGTGCCGGCGAATATTCGTGACGAGCAGACTTTGAGTTTCCAGATGGTGCCGCAGCAGGTACCGTCTAACCCGCAACTGACGGCTCGGGCCGAAGAGCTGCGCGCGAGCAGCCAGGCGCAGCGCTACGTGCCGCCGCCGGTTCCGTTGGCTCCGCCTCCGGGCGCTGTTCCTCCACCGCCACCGCCGGGCGTATTGCCACCGCCGACGATCGGTGCGCCGATCATGGTGCCGCAGCAGCCGCCGGGCAACCGTATCCCGCCCCCATCGACCAGCCAGCCGACGTTGTTGATGCCGCCGCCGGGGGTGAATCAACTGCCGGCTCCTGGGGCGAGCGCGCCGCCGACCGGTTACGGCGCACCCCCGCAAGGTTATGCATTGCCGCCGGGAGTGAGTCCTCCGCCGCCGCAACAGCAGAATGCGGCACCGCTCTTTCCGTTGCGGTAACGCCGACGCGCCGTTTGATGCGACGCGTGGTTCGGTGGCAGAGTTCCGTGGGAAGAGCATGCTCATGCCTGCGGCAAGAGCATGGCACCCAGATGGCAATGCGACCGCGATTAGTGCGGCATCGGTTGTGGGCTCCAGATCGGGGTCGAGCTGGTCCACGGTTGTTCTTGCTGCAGCGTGGATGACGGTGAGAACAAACCTTGCTTAGCACCGGTGCTGGGGCTGAGCGCGCCGCGCACGCCGAGGACTTCGGGGTGCCGGGCAATCTTGTTTGAGAACTCGCGGGCGTCGCGCACGATGGGCTGCAACTGCCGCGTGAGCGTTTCGATATTCGCCACCGACGAGCTGACGCGGTTGTACAGCTCGGGGTTATTGATCAACTGACCGAGCGAACCGTTGGGGTCGTTGATCGAACCGCTGAAGGTCTCGAGCTCGGTCATCACGCGATCCAGCTTCTGCATCGTCCGATCGATCGTCTCGACCAGCTCGGGCCCGCGCTGTCCGAGCGGGCGGGTCAGGCCTTCCATGTTTTGCAGATTGCGGTCGGCCGCTTGCAGCGTGACCTTGAAGCCATTGATGGCCTCGTGCGTGTCGCGCAGGATCTCCGGCAGATCACTCAACGATTGCTTGAGCTTGTCTTGCGTATTCTTGTCACCGATCACCTCGTTGGTGTTGACGGCCACCTGGCGGATCTGGTCGAGCGCTTCCTCGGCCTTGCTGACGACGCGCACGATTTGCTCGTCGTTGTTTTCCAACAAGTCCGAGACGCGATGCGCCAGCTTGCCGATTTCATCGCTGGTGGTCGAGACGCTGGCCACGGTAGTAGCCAGGATTCCTTCGAGGTTGCTAATGGCCTGGGCCGGATCGACGCTCGATATGCCCAGGATGCGGCTGCCGTCCTGGATCGGTTCCTTGGGAAGCTTGTCGTTGTAGCCCACGAACTGGATCACGGCGTCGCCCCCCAAGAGTGAGCTGCCGACCTGGCAAATTTCGTTGGTGTACAGCTTCACGTGCGAGTTGATCTCGGCCGTGATCAGCACGCCGGTATCGTCCAGCTCGACCTCGGTGACGCGGCCGATGAGGATGCCCGACTTGCGCACCGGCGTATCGCGCGAGACCCCGAGCGCCTGGCGAAAGGTGATATAGACAGTGTTGCGCGGCGTGGTGAAATTCGGCAGCGAGCCGAACAACACCACCAGGATGCCGGCGATGATGAACGTCGCCAGCACCATCACACCAACCCGAAACTGTACGACTCTTTCGTCCATGATTGAATCTGTCCGGGTTTAGCTGTTACTGCGGCTGGCGGCCAATTCGCGCATTTCCATCAAGCGCTCGCCGGCCTCGCCGTGTACGAATTGCCAGACGCGCCGATCGGAACAATCGTCGAGTCTCTTGGGCGACCCGTCGTAGATCATCTGCGCGTCATCGGCGCCCAGGCGGGCCAGCGGAAAGAGCATGACAACTCGGTCCGCCACCTTTTTGGCCGTGTGCATATCGTGCGTCACGACGATGCTGGTCACGGGGTAGCGCTCGCGGGTGCGGATGATCAACTCGTTGATCACGTCGCTCATAATCGGATCCAGCCCGGTGGTGGGCTCGTCGTAGAGCATGATCTCGGGATCGAGCGCCAGTGCCCGGGCCAGGCCGACCCGTTTGCGCATGCCGCCGGATAGCTCGGCCGGCTTCTTGGCCAGGGCCGTGGTCGGCAGCCCGACCTCGGCCAGGCGCTCGACGACGATGTTGCGAATTTCGTCGGGCGATTTGCGGGTGTGCTGGCGCAACGGGAAGGCGACGTTCTGTTCGACGTTCATGCTGTCGAACAGGGCCGCCTGCTGAAACAGGAAGCCGAAGCGAATCCGTTGCCGCGTCAGCTCTCGGTCGCCGAGCTTGATCAGGTTCACGCCGTCGAATAGGACCTCGCCCCGCGTGGGATGGACCAGACCGATGATCGTCTTCAACAGAACAGTTTTGCCGCAACCGCTTTCGCCGATCAGCCCTAGGGTCTGGCCGCGCGGTACGTCGAGATTGATCTGGCGCAGCACGCGCTGCCGTCCGAACTGCACGTACAGATCGCGCACTTCGACCAGGTTGCGGTTGCTCTGCTCGAATTTCGGCGATTGAGTGCTCACAGTAATGACGTCCCCTGCGGCCAGAGGAAGTAGTAAACCACGTCCAGCGCGATGCCCATGAAGAAGTCGATCATCAGGATCACGACGAACGAGTTGACGAAAGCGCTATAGGCGGCGCGGCCCACGCCTTCGGCCCCGGGGTCGCAATGAAAACCTCGATGGCAACTGATCAGCGCGATCGCGGCGCCGAAGAACAAACTTTTGAAGACGCCGCCGAACAGGTCGAACGCGCCGACGAATTCCTGGGCGTTTTCCCAGTAATGATGGTTGTCGATGCCCAGCAGTTGCGTGCTGTAGAACCAGCCGCCGACGACGCCCATGAAGTCGGCCATGATCGTCAGCGTGGGAATCAGGACCAGGCAGCCCAGGAAGCGAGGCACGACCAGGTATTGCACGGGATTGGCTCCCATGCTCGATAGCGCGTCAATCTGCTCGGTGACGCGCATCGTGCCTAGCTCGGCGGCCATGGCGCTGCCGACGCGGCCGGCCAGCATCGTGGCGGCGAGCACCGGCCCCAGCTCGCGCACCAGCGACATATTGATGATTGCGCCGAGCCGCGTTTCCAGATGGACAATGCGGAACTGCGAATAGCTTTGCACGGCCAGCACCATACCGATGAACGTCCCGGTCAGGGCGACCACCGGCAGGCTGAGCACGCCAATCTGATAGAAGTTCGGCAGCAGCGTTTCGCGCCGCGGCATGCGCGACACCAGCCACAGGAAGGTGCGGCCGCCAAACATCATGATGTCACCCAGCGCCGCCACCCAGGTGATAACCATGTCTCCCAGGTCAGCGATCCAGGCGGCGACCGCGTGCGAGATCGACCAGCGGCGATCTCCAGGGTGCAGCGGCGCATGGGTGGCATCAGCAGGCATGACGAATTCGACCAGCGAGGTGATGAAGTGCGAGGCCGGCGCAGCAGGAACCGCTAGCGCCAGGGAAATGATAGGCGTCCAGGATTACTTCGTCCTGGGTCGACGTGCGGCTGCAGGAGGGTGACCGCTTGGTAGGGCTCGGTGATTTGCAGCCCTTGGGGGATCACGGTAAATCGCGAATAAATTCCCCTCGATCGCAAGCAGGCAGGTTTGTAACGCTTCGGCGGTGAACCTTGCTAGCGTGAGGTTGTTCGTTAAAAAGCAGGAAGTGGCGAACGCTGAGCGGATCGACTACGATTTCCTGCGGCTGGCGTGTGCGGTAACTGCTTTCACGAATCTCACGTTACCCGAGGGGACTTCTCATGGGCACGCTAGCACTGCCGTCGCGCGCTGCGCTTCTTAACATTCGATCTTTGTTTTCTGCGCTACTCCTTGGCGCGATTGTATTCACTCCGCTCGTTGGCGCGGCCCGGGCGGCTGACGGGGCGAAGCCGGTGGACAAACCGGCCGATGCAAAAGCAACCCGCACGCTGGGCGTGGTACTCTATCCGCGCTTCGAGCTGTTGGACGTTTATGGCCCAGTCGAGATGTTCGGCGCGCTCGGTCAGCGCGTGAAGATCGTGATGGTCGGCTACCAGGCCGGACCGATCGCCAGCGCGCAGGGGCCGAAGGTCGTGGCCGATTATTCGTTCGCGGATTGTCCACCGCTCGATCTGCTGCTGGTGCCGGGCGGGTTCGGCACGGCCACGCAACTCGGAAATGAACCGCTCTTGGCTTGGCTGCGCGAACGGGCCGAAAAGGCCGAGATCGTGATGAGCGTTTGTTCCGGCTCGGCGCTGTTGGCCAAGGCCGGCTTGCTCGACGGGCGGCGCGCGACCTCGAACAAGCAGTTCTTTCAATTCGCCGAGAAGCAGGGACCGAAGGTCCAGTGGGTGAAAGAAGCTCGCTGGGTCGAGGATGGCAATCGCGTAACGAGCTCGGGCGTGTCAGCCGGCATGGATATGGCGCTGGCGGTGATTGCGCGACTGTACGGCGACGAAGCGGCCCAGAAGATCGCCGACGGCACCGAGTATCAGTGGCATCGTGACGCGAACGTTGACCCATTTGCGAAGTTTGCCAAGTGATTTTCGAGTGGGGCGTTTTTCGGTTGCTGTTTTTTGGTGCGGGCATGTTTATTCGCCTTTGGCGAATAAACAGCGCACTGAATTGCGATTGGTGTTCGGTGGGAATTTCGCTACCGGTGGGCTCGGATGTGAAAGAAAACGGCCCTCACCCAGAGGGAGAGGGGTTAAGCGATCGTGCTCGCCTCGCAGGGGAGAGGGCTCACCCATCCGCAGCGGTGCCGGATATGGGCGGTTTCGCTTGCCCGTTGGGATTGCTCTGCGCTATGATCGGTACATGACTCGAGCCCAGCTAGATACGTCGACGTTTCCCCAGAGCGGCCGCCCGCGCGTGATGGTGCTGGGATATGGCGAGCGCACGCAGGTCAGCGAACAGGCCGAACAGTTTCGGCCGGTGATCGCCGCGAGCGCCGATATCGCATTGTGGGATCTGGCGTTCGTCGAACCGCTCAACAAGGTCGAATCCGATCTGGCGATCGTCTTCGGCGGCGACGGGTCGATCCTGCGCGCCGCGCATCAGATGGCTTACCGCCAGGTACCGGTCGTGGCGGTGAACTTGGGAAAGCTCGGATTTCTCGCCGATCTTTCTCCTGAAAAGTTCCTGGAAGCGCTGCCGCACATCTGTCGCGGCGAGTATCGCGTCGTCGAGCATCTGATGTATGAATGCACGATCGAGCGCGAGGGGAAGGTCGTCTGCCAGCACCTGGGGCTGAACGAGGTCGCGATCCTGGCCGGGGCGCCGTTTGCGATCCTCGACATTCATCTTTATGTCGATGCCGAACTGGTCACCACCTATAGCTGCGACGGCCTGTTGATCAGCACGCCGGTCGGTTCGACGGCGCACAGCCTTTCGGCGGGCGGGCCGATCCTTCGCAAGGATATGCAAGCATTCGTCGTGCTAGCAATCAGTCCGCACACGCTGACGAACCGCCCGGTGATCGATTGCGCCGAACGGCGCTATGAACTGGTGGTGCCGCAACCGCACGAAGGGAGCGCCGTGGTGGTCGACGGCCGGGCCGTACACAAGCTGGCGGCCGGCGATCGGGTGCGGGTCGAACGGGCCGAGCCACGATTCAAGCTGGTCGAAGTTCCGGGTCACGGGTATTATCGCACCCTTCGCGAGAAGCTCGGCTGGGGCGGCCAGTTGCATTTGAACGATCACTGAGTCAATCGCAGATCGTTCGGCCCTTTCGGTTTTGAGCATTCTCGCGCCGAAGATTGGATTGTGTGCGGAGCACACGATAGATCTGCGCCGTCGATCCGGCCGTACCCGCACGGCTGCTTGGCGTGCGATTGATAGACAAATCATTGGTCCTCCACTGACTCGAAAGGACGCGAGCAGGATGAGCCGCAACGCATTTTCCTTCTGCCTGGCGCTGGCCATCGGTCTGAACTCCTTGCCCACGGCGATCGCCGGCGAGGAAGCCGCGCCGGACAAAGCTGCCGAGGCGCCCAAGTATTTATTGCGGTACTCGTTCCGGCCGGGCGAAAAGATTCGCTGGAAGATCGTGCATCAGGCGCTCGTGCGCACCACGGTCTCGGGCACCACGCAAACGGCCGAGACGCGCAGCGAGTCGGTCAAGCTGTGGCAAGTCAAGGAAATCGACGAGACCGCCGGGCAGGCCACGTTCGTGCATTCGGTCGAAAGCGTCGACATGCGGCAATCGGTCAGCGGCCGGCAGGACGTGCGCTATAACAGCGAGACCGACCAATTCATTCCGGCGGAATTCGAAGACGTTGCCAAGGCCGTCGACGTGCCCCTGAGCACGATCGTGCTCAGCAACCAGGGGCACGTCGTCAAGCGACACGAAGAACGCACTCAGCCGCATGCCGCGAATGCCGAGATGACATTGCCGTTGCCGGACAAGGCCGTAGCGGTGAACGATAAGTGGTCCTTCCCGCACGACACCAGCGTGCGCCAGAAAGACGGTAGCAACAAACAGGTGAAGACGCGGCAAGACTTCACGCTCGTCGAGGTCGACAACGGCATCGCCACGATTCGCGTCGAGACGGTCGTGCTGACGCCGATCCGCGACCCCGCGCTCGAGGCGCAATTGATTCAGCACGTAACCGATGGCACCGTGCGGTTCGACATCGCCGCCGGCCGCGTCGTCGGACAGCAAACCGACATCGACAAGCGCGTGATCGGCTTTCAGGGGGAAGCGAGCAGCCTGCATTACGTGACGAGATTCACCGAGGAGCTGCTGCCCGAGGTGGCTGCGACCGCCAGCCGTGCGCCGGTGGGCAAGGAACGGCTCGCGCCCGAGAAGGTGACCGAGACTGTCACGGAAGAAACCGTTGTGGCCGAGACAGTCGCCGAAACGGTGAAGGAAGAAGAAGCGAAGCCGGACGAAGTCGCGGCGAAAGTAGACATCCCGGCCGTGACGACCGAAGAACCGGCGCTGACAAAGCCCGCCACCGAGGCGGCCGCGGAAAAAACGGCCCCGGCCATGACAACTCCGGACAAGGCCAAGCCGGCAGTCGTCGTGGCGCCGGGCAAGAAGACGGCGCCGGGCACGCGCCCCGCCCCGCCCCCACAGCCCAACACCAAGACGACCACTCGCAACGGCGCCAAGCCAGCCGCGAAGCCCGGTGCAAAGCCGGCTACGAAGCAGGCCACGAAACAGGCCACGAAACAGGGCACGACGTCGAAGACCAAGACCGGCAGCAAGCCGGCCACGACACAGCAGCAGCGCCGCTAGGTCGGCCCTTCTGTAGCCGGGGTATGCGACCCCGGAGCGGCATAGTGATGCCCCGGCCTCGAAGAGGCCAGCTACGGAACCGGGCTACAGAAGTCGAGGCGCAGATTCTCAACCTCGCGGTTCTCCTGCGAGTTGCTGGCCTGGTGCATGGCATTGCGCGATTCTCCGCTTTAGAATCGTCGCACCGCGGGATGGGTGAATCGCATCGTCTCGCGTCGCCCCTTCTGCGCCTTCGGCCGCGATATCTTTCAGGAGAACGCCATGCACTCGCACTGCCTCAATACCTATCAATCCAAACGTCGCTGGCTGGCCACGGCCATCGCGCTGATTCTTGTAGCTACGGCGTTAGATTCGCGGGCCCTGTGCGCTGACGAGCCGGACGTCGACTACGAAACCGACGTCGTGTACGGCAAAGGGGGCGATGAAGAATTGAAGCTCGATATCGCCAGCCCGAAGGGGCTCGATCATCCGGTGCCGGCGCTGGTGTTCATTCACGGCGGTGGCTGGCGGGCCGGCAACCGACAGGATCTGACCGGGCTGATCAAACAGGCCGCGGCGCGCGGCTATGTGGCGGCCACGATCAGCTACCGCTTCGCGCCGAAGTATTTGTTCCCTGCGCAGGTCGAAGACGCCAAGTGCGCGGTGCGTTATCTGCGCAGCGTCGCCAAGGAACGGCATATCGATCCCGACAAGATCGGCGCCATCGGCATGTCGGCCGGCGCACATCTGGCCATGATGCTGGGAACGATGGGAACCAGCGATGGACTGGAAGGCGAAGGGGGCAACTCGGATCGTCCCAGCCAAGTGCAGGCGGTTGTGAGCTTTGTCGGGCCCTGCAACCTGGTGGGCGAGTTCCCCGAGATGTCTACGCAGATTCTGGCCGGCTTCGTCGGCGGCCGACCCAGCGAAAAGATCGAAGTCTGCAAACAGGCCTCGCCGATCACGTATGTTTCGAAGGGGGATTCCCCGATGCTGCTTTTCTTCGGCACTCGCGATCCGTTGATCCCCACGGACCAGGCGTATCAGATGACCACGGCGCTAACGAACGCCGGCGTCCCGGCACGCGTCGAACTGATCATCGGCGCAGGCCACGGCTGGGTGGGCAAAGAGATGAAGCATTCGATCGAAGAGACCTTCGACCATTTCGATCGCTATCTGAAGGGATCGTGACGCGGGTCGAGCGGCGTTGAGAAGACGACCACGAATGACACGAACATGAGATCGTGAACTGTGATCGACCATCGCGATTTCTTCCCATTCGCGTTAATCGAGTCATTCGTGGTGAGCTGCAATTGATTTGCATGTGGCGACGGCCGTCGCGCGTCGCACCCTTACCCTGCCCACTCCCAGAGGGAGAGGGGTCTCCAAAGCCTGGTGCCCCGATATCGGAGTGACGGCCGGGGGCTGTGTCTTGCATGTGGGCCGGTTTGGTCCATAATCTGCCGGCACGCGGGGATTTTTTTCGGGGGCGATTCGGCACTTTTCTGGAATTGGTGGGGACGGAATGTCTTTATTGGTGTGGGGATCGGTGGCGCTGGATAGCGTCGAAACGCCGACGGCGAAGCGCGATAACGTATTGGGCGGATCGGCCGTTTTCTTTTCGTATGCGGCCAGCTATTTCACGCCGGCCAGCCTGGTGGCCGATGTCGGCGACGATTGGCCGGCCGAGCACACGACGCTGCTCGAATCGCGCGGCGTCGATACACGCGGCTTGAACGTTCTGACCGGCGAGAAAACGTTTCGCTGGAGCGGCAAGTACATGCCCAACATGAACGACCGCGAGACGCTGGAAGTTCACCTCAACGTGCTGGGCAAGTTCGACCCGGTCATGCCTGAGGAGTATCGCCGCTCGCGATTCGTGTTCCTGGGGAATGGCTCGCCGGTCATCCAGCGCAAGGTGCTGGAATGCGTGCCCGATGCCGAGCTGGTCGTGGCGGACACGATGGACCTGTGGATCAATATTCAGCGAGACGAGCTGTTGGACCTGTTCAAGCGGATCGACGGACTGGTGCTGAACGATAGCGAAGCTCGGCTGTTAACCGGCGAAGAGAACCTGGTCCGCGCCGGTCACGCGGTGCGGGCGCTGGGGCCGAAGTTCGTAGTTGTGAAGAAGGGGGAGCATGGGGCAATGTTCTTTGGCGAGAACGAAACCTACGTTATGCCTGCCTATCCCACGCCGGACGTGATCGACCCCACCGGCGCCGGCGACAGCTTCGCCGGAGGCATGATGGGCTACCTGGCTGAGCAGAAGAAATTCGACCCCGAGACGCTAAAGACGGCCCTGGCGTACGGCACGCTGGTGGCCAGCTTCACGGTCGAAGATTTCAGCCTCGAGCGGATGAAGAAGATCGAACGGGCCGATTTGGAACGCCGCATGACGGAATATCGGCAGATGCTCAGTTTCTAGCCTGCTCGGCAGGGAAATTCGTGATGTCATGCAAAACAGCGTGCGGACCTTCATCGCCGTCGAAATATCGTCCGAGGTGCGTTCACGCGCCGCGCGGCTGATCAGCCAGCTCGAGGCGACCGGCGCCAATGTGCGCTGGGTGAAGCCTGAGCAGATGCACCTGACGCTGAAATTTCTGGGGGACGTCGACATGCGCGAGATCCCCGAAATTTGCGCGGCGGTGTCGCAGGCCACAGCCGATGTGCCGCCGTTTTCGCTGCGGATGGCCGGCGCCGGGGCGTTTCCCAATTTGTCGCAGCCACGCACGATCTGGCTGGGTGCGGACGACGGAGTCGACGAGATCCAGGATCTGCATCAACGGCTGGACCAGTCGCTGGCCAAGCTCGGCTTTCGCCCCGAGCCGCGGCGCTTTCGCCCGCATCTGACCATCGGGCGGGTGCGAAACGCCGATCGCGGTATGGCCGAGATGGCGCGGCTGCTCGAAGAGCACGCGAATTTCGTGGCCGGCGTTATCGACGTCGACGAGGTTGTGACCTTTTCGAGCGAGCTGGAGCGAGCCGGACCGAATCACGAGACGCTTGCCACGGCCGAACTGGGCGGGTCCTAAGTCGTGGGGCGAGGTCCCACGCCGTGGGGCGATGGCCAGAAAATCATTGCCGAATGCCTGCGGTCGGCACCATAATGTCGGCCGCCCGACGGCTCGGCCGGGCGGGGCAAAAATCCGCGAATTTCTCTCTTGAAGGAGGTAGTGTACACCGATATAGTATTCATGCGTTCACTGGTTCATCACAAGAGGCCTGTGAATCGGCCGGCCTTGGCCGGGATTCGCGTGGCGTAAGCTATTACCAGAACAAGGATTGTGCGCATGGTTACCGCGGTGAAAACGAATCATCGTATGGTCAAAAAAGAAGGTTCCACGACGAAGCCGGGGCGGAATGCCGAGAAAGAGACGCCCAAGTCGGTTCTGGATAGCAATGCCCCGCTGAAAATTGCCGTCGCCCAGATCGAAAAGCAGTTCGGTGAAGGGGCGATCATGCCCCTGGGCATTGAACATGGCGGACAGATTCAGGGCATTTCCACGGGCAGCCTGTCGCTGGACCTGGCCCTGGGGGGCTCAGGGGTGCCCAAGGGGCGCATCATCGAAATTTTCGGCCCGGAATCGAGCGGCAAGACGACCCTGGCCCTGCACGTGGTGGCCCGGGCCCAGCGCGCCGGTGGCATTGCGGCCTTTATCGACGCCGAGCACGCTTTGGACCCCAGTTGGGCGAAGAAGCTGGGCGTGGAGCTCGAGACGCTACTGGTGAGCCAGCCGGGAAGCGGCGAAGAGGCGATGCAGATTACCGAAATGCTGATCAAATCCAACGCCGTGGATGTGATCGTGATCGACTCCGTAGCGGCTCTGGTTCCGCAGAAGGAACTCGACGGGGAAATCGGCGATTCGCACGTCGGCCTGCAGGCCCGGCTGATGAGCCAGGCCCTGCGTAAGCTGACCGGGGCGATCGCTAAGAGCAAAACCTGCGTGATTTTTATCAATCAGATTCGCGAAAAAATTGGCGTCATGTTCGGCAGCCCCGAGACGACCCCCGGCGGCCGGGCGTTGAAGTTTTACAGCTCGTGCCGGATCGACGTCCGCCGCATTGGGCAGTTGAAGGAAGGCGAGGACGTCGTCGGCCAGCGGGTGAAGGCCAAGGTAGTGAAAAACAAGGTCGCTCCGCCATTTCGCGTGGCAGAGTTTGATATGATGCATTCTAACGGCATCAGCTACGAAGGGGACGTCCTGGACTTGGCCATGGCCCAGAAATTGGTCGTTCGCTCGGGAGCCTGGTTCCGTTACGGCGAGGTGCAATTGGGCCAGGGACGCGAGAAGACGCGAACCTACATGGTCGAGAATCCCGCCTTCGTCGAGGAGCTGAAGCAGAAGATCATGTCGGCCGGGGCCGTGCCCCCCTTGGCAAGTCCTGGGGAAGCAGCCAGCGACGACGCCGAATAACCTGTGGGCCGTATCGTGTTTGATCCGCGGCCCCGAGATTCCAGGTGCGTTCCTAAGGGGGCGTCCGCCGGGATTGCGAAAGGGACGGATAAGACATGAGCGGAGCGCGGGCAAGTTTGCACCGAGCCATCTTGTTTGGTCTATGTGCGGCTGTTTTTTCTGCGAGTGCGCTGGCCCTGCCGGCACGCGCGTTGGCGGCGGACGAGCCCTCGGGGCTGGCCGCCGCGGTGGCGCTGGAAGAGGTCCTGATCGCGGCCATCGCGCGCAGCGAGAAGTCGGTCGTCAGCATCGCCCGGGTAGCCGACAAGGGGAACGGGCTGGCCGACACGCAGCCGAACTTCTTCGGCCGGCAAGGGCTGGGACAACAGCAGCAAGGTCCCAACGATCCGGAGTTCGTTCCCACGGCGTTTGCCACGGGTGTGATCGTCGGCAAAGGCCTGGTGCTGACGAATCATCACGCGCTTGCGCTGGATGAGAAAAGCCATTTCTATGTGGCCACGGTTTCACGCAAGGTCTATCGGGCCGAAGTGAAAGGGGCCTCGCCCTACAGCGATCTGGCGATTCTGGAAGTCAAAGAGCCCCCGCCGGATGACGATTTCGTGCCGATCACGTTTGGCGACGGGACGAAGCTGCGCAAAGGTCAAATCGTGATCGCGCTTGGGAATCCATACGCGATTGCCCGCGACGGTCAGGCCAGCGCCAGTTGGGGCATCGTCGCGAATCTGCAGCGCAAAAGTCCGCCGATCGTAGGCGACAACGGCGCGCCCAGTCGGCCGACGCTGCAGCATTTCGGCTCGCTGATTCAGACAGACGCGAAGCTGAACCTGGGGACTAGCGGCGGCGCACTCTTGAATCTGCAAGGCGAGATGATCGGGCTGACCACGTCGCTGGCGGCCGTGGCCGGCTATGAGCAGGCGGCCGGTTACGCCATTCCGGTCGACGAAGCCTTTCGCGAAACCGTCGATCGATTGAAGGTCGGCGAAGAACGGACGCATGGGCTGCTCGGGATCACGTTCCGGCGTGACGAGGGAATGCCGGGTAATGGCGTTCGCGTCGACATGATCTATGCGGCGGGCCCGGCCCGGCAAGCCGACATTCGCCCCAACGACGTCATCAAGAGCGTCAACGATCAGCCCATTCGGGACGGCGATGATCTGATGTTGAACATCGGCCGATTGCCGGCCGGCAGCCCGGCGCGCATCACGCTCGAGCGCGGCGGCCGGATTTTTCCGCGGCGCGTGACGCTGGCCAAATTTCCGGTGCAGGGGAACATCGTCGTCACGAAGCCGGCTCCGGCCTGGCGCGGACTCTCGGTCGATTACGCCACGGGCATGATCGAATATCAATCGCGAGTAAACTCAGGCGACGCGCCGGCCGACCCCTGTGTGATCGTGCGCGATGTGACCGAAGGGAGCCCAGCCTGGGAGGCTGGCCTACGGCGTTTGATGCTGGTGAGCCATGTAGGCGGTGTGCGGGTCGAAACGCCGGAAGAATTCGCCAAGGCTGTCGCCGACAAGGATGGGGACGTGACGCTACGTCTGGCCGCCGCCCCCGGCAAGACCGACATGGTCACGGTGCATCCGCAGCCGTAGCGCGATCGCGGCACCGAACCCGACGCGCGCCTTTCTGGTCCTCTATCTCGTGGCTCGCGATCGCTAGCGGACCACTCGGACGAGTACAGGACACGATTCCGTGAAGATGCAGCGCCATCGGAGTTTTAGGCTGACCCAGCCCGAATACATGCGCGGCAAGCGCATGAAATGGCGTCTGGTTTTCTTGACGTGGTTGAGTTCGCTGCTGTCGATCGCTGTAACTGTGCTGTCGTTATTTGGATGCGTGACGCTTCGGGACTTCCTAGCTGGTGCGGCCGCGTGGCCCGCAGCGCTCGATGTGGTGGCGGTTTGCACGAGTTTCGTTGTCGCTATTTTCGCGGGTTTCTTAACATACCTCGGCCTGAAACGGCTATACGTGCGCAAAGGGCTACTGAGCCCCGAAGAAGCGCGGTCATTTGGTGAAAAGCGACACTGGCCTGACGAGTCGTGGTTGGAACCAAAACCTGGAAGCACGACGGAATCTGCTGAACAAAGGCCATAGGCGCTATCCCAACGTTGATGCGCGACCCGCGTACAGACAATTCACCAGTTGGCACACTGCCCGGCTCCGCTGGTCGCGTTTGGCGGGCCCCGCTATGATGGCCGGTTTCTGATAAATCCCGTGGCCGCCGAGCGCGAAATCCGATGAAGACGGACGAATTACGCGAAAAATATTTAACCTTCTTCGAGTCCAAGGGGTGCGTCCGCCGCCCCAGCGACGTGCTGGTCCCCACCTGGGATCCGTCGGTGTTGTTCACGCCGGCCGGCATGAACCAGTTCAAGGATCACTTCCTGGGCAAGTGCAAGCTGGACTTCACCCGCGCCACGACCTGCCAGAAGTGCCTCCGCACGGGGGACATCGATAATGTGGGGCGGACGGCCTACCACCACACGTTCTTCGAGATGCTAGGCAACTTCAGCTTCGGCGATTATTTCAAGCGCGAAGCGATCCACTGGGCTTGGGAATTCCTGACCAGCAAGAAATGGCTTGGCCTGCCGGGCGGGCAGCTCAGCGTATCTGTCTACGTCGACGATGACGAGGCCGCCAAGATCTGGACTGACGAGATCAAGCTGCCCTCGAACAGGATCGAGCGCTTCGGCGAGGACGACAACTTCTGGCCGGCCGGCGCCCCCAGCCAAGGGCCGGATGGCGTGTGCGGGCCGTGCAGCGAGATTTTCTTCCACTCGAACGGCGGCTCCGTCGAAATCTGGAACCTGGTGTTCACGCAGTTCAATCGCGTCGGCAATCCGCCCGACAACTTGCGGCCGCTGCCGAGCAAGAACATCGACACCGGCATGGGGCTCGAGCGCGCCGCGGCCGTGATGCAGGGGGTCGAAACGAATTATCACATCGATACCTTGCGCCCGCTGGTCGAGGCGGCCGGCGAGGTGTGCGGCGTGAAGTACGACCCGGCCAGCGAGCATGGCCGGCGGTTGCGGCGGATCGCCGATCACGTGCGGGCTTGCACCTTCGCGATCCACGAGAACGTCTATCCCGGGCCGAATAAAGAGAAATACGTCGTTAAGCGCCTGCTGCGCCGCGCGGTGCTCGACGGGCATCAGATCGGTTTGCACGCGCCGTTCCTGCACCAGTTGGTGCCGAAGGTGGTCGAGCTGATGCGCGGGCCGTACCCCGAGCTGGCCGAGACCGTGTCGCGTGTCGCGCAGGTGATCTCGAAGGAGGAAGCGAACTTCTTCTCGACAATCGACGGCGGACTGGACCGAATCGATCGCGTCTTCCGCGAGATGGGGCGCACCGGCCGGGTGATGGTCTCGGGCGATGAAGCGGCCGACATGTACACGACGCACGGTTTCCCGCCGGAGTTGTTCGAGACGCTGGCGGCCGAGCGAAATTTCACGTTCGATTGGTCCGGCTATCGCGCGGCGATGGAACGACACGGCGTCGAATCAGGCGGCGGGCAAAAGGTCGAGCTGTTCCAGTCCAGCCCGCTCGACGCACTCAAGAAGGCGATGCACGGCAGTGAATTTCTGGGCTACGAAACGCTCGAATCGACGGCGCGCGTCGTGGGGCTGATCGCTCAGGACAAGTTGTGCGACTACATCGACGAAGTCGGACACTCGCAGCCCGTCGTGGTGGTGCTCGACAAGACGCCGTTCTATGGCGAAAGCGGTGGGCAAGTCGGCGATACCGGCAACCTGGTGGCCGATGGTGTGCGATTCGAAGTTACGAGCACGCTGCGCGAAGGGGGATTCATCCTGCACGTCGGCCATTTGCGGTCTGGCATCTTGAAACAGGGGGCGACCCTCACGGCACGCGTCGATGCCGAGCGTCGCGCGGGGATCGTGCGGGCGCACTCGGCCACGCACATGCTGCATTACGCGCTGCGTACGCACCTGGGGCAACACGCCCAACAGCAGGGATCGAAGGTCGACCGGGACTGGCTGCGGTTCGACTTCACGAACCCGAAGCCGCTATCGCGCGAAGAGCTGCGTACGATCGAGTCCGAGGTGAACGCCCGCGTCATTTCGGCGTCGCCGGTGGAGTGGACATCGATGCCGATTGCCGATGCGCGAAAGCTGGGGGCGATGATGCTCTTCGGCGAGAAATATCCGGACGTCGTGCGGGTCGTCTCGATGGGGAATTTCAGCAAGGAATTGTGCGGCGGCACGCATCTGACCAACACCGGACAGGCCGGCTTGTTCAAGATCGTAAGCGAAGAGAGCGTGGCGGCCGGCACACGGCGCATCACGGCCGTCACCGGGCCCGCGGCGATCGAACGTGTACAGAATGAAGAGGCCGTGCTGGCCGAAGTGGCCGCGACCTTGAAGATACCGGTCAGTGAAGTGGCGGCCCGCGTCGCGGCGCTCGCGAAGGAAGTGCGCGAATTGAAGAAGCAGCCGGCGCGCGGCCCGGCAGGTGAAGAGATCTCGCCCGACAAGCTGCTGGCCGAGGCCGAGGACGTCTCGGGCACGAAAGTGATCGTGGCCGAGGTGCCCGGCGGCGATCCGGCGGCATTGCGTCAGTTGATCGACGTGCTGCGCCGCAAGGGGCCGCCGACGGCGGTCTTGCTGGCCAGTCACGAAGAAGGAAAAGTCCTGTTGATCGCCGGCATCAGCCGCGACCTGGAGCAAAAGGGCGTTCATGCCGGCCAGTGGGTTAAGGCCGTGGCCGAGATCGTCGGCGGCAGTGGCGGCGGGCGCCCCGACATGGCGCAGGCCGGCGGCAAAGATCCGGCGAAATTGCCCGCGGCGCTGGAAAAAGCGAGGCAGACGATCCATGATCAGTTGGCGGCGAACGTGGGGTAGTGCTTGCTGATTGTGGCGCGAGGGCAGCGCATGGTCACGCGAACGAAATTTCTGATCGCGGGTGCGTGCTTTCTGGTTGCCGGCGCATGTTCGCCGATGCTCGAGCTGCTGGGCGCCAACTCGCAGTTCGTCTTGTGGGCGGTGCGGCTTTGTAGCGCCGCGTTCCTGTCGCTGATCGTGGCCTACTTCATCGCCTATCGCCGCGAGCGGAGTGGTGGGAAGTTTCAGATCAGCATTCGCGAATTGCTGGGCGTGATGGCGCTGGCGGCGCTGTTGGCCTGGGCCGCGCCCGGAGGGAATCGTGCCCTGGTGGCGGCGATCATCGTCGAGGGGCTGTTAATCTACTGGCGCGTCTGGATGCGCCGTAACGAGCCGTTCAGCTACCCGGGCATGGCCATCATGGTGCTGCTACTGTTGCACTTCGGCCTGTGCGTGATGATGGCCGGGTTCTGGGTGGCGCGGCTGGTGTAGCCGTGGCGTGAGCTGCGTGATTTCTGTAGCAGGCCTTGTGAGCCTGAGTGAGTCGTTTGGTGCCGCTCCGGGCTCGCAGAGCCCGGCTACAGACGGGCGTCACTGAGGATTTTGGGGGACGGCGGGGGGTGTTTTGACCGATTGACAGCCTCGGCATCGCCCCCTAAAGTGAGTCGTTTCCGAGAGTTCGAGCAGGCTTTGTTGGTGCCCTGGCGCGTCGTCGCGGGGACCTGAGGAATCGCGACCATGGCCGTACCAAAACGCCGTCAATCGAATATGAAGACTCGTAGCCGCCGGGCGCACGACTTCAAGACGCCGCCGCAATTGCATTACTGCCCGCAGTGCAGCACGGCCCTGCCGTCGCACGTGATCTGCCCGAATTGCGGCTATTACATGGGCCGCGTCATGGTCGAGCCGGCTGAATAGCCGTCGGCCTGGCGAATAGACGTCGGGCGGGCAGGGATTCTGCGGCCTTCTCCAAAGATTGAACTTCGGTGCGGGACTGCGCGCCTGCGCTGGGCAAAGGGCGTTCGCATTAGTGGGGGGCGGGCGTCTCGCCCGCCTGCTCGCGGAATGTCGGTCTGCAGGCGGGACGCCTGAACCACAAACGGGACTTGCACCACAATTGGACGGCTGCACCCCTTAGGCCGTGAGCTGGTCTTGCGCTTGCGCGGCAGGTTGTTAAACTACGCGTGCTTATTGCTAGTGGCTTTTTTTGCCGGTGCGCTTTCGCGGAGCGCATGGCACGCGGTGATTTGCCCCTCTCCACAATCGTAGAAGGAACACCACGGGTGTCGAAGATCGCCTTCTTGTTTCCTGGTCAGGGTGCGCAGCACGTCGGCATGGGGGCGGCGCTCGCTGAGAAGCTGCCGGCCGTGCGTCAGTTGTACGATCGCGCTAATGCAGTGCTCGGCTTCGACCTGGCCAAGCTCTGCTTCGAAGGGCCGGCCGAAGAGCTCGATTCCACGGTCTACAGCCAGCCGGCGCTCTTCGTCACGAGCCTGGCGGCGCTCGAAGCCCTGCGGACCGAATCGCCCGACGTCGTGCTGTCGTGCGAGGCCGCGGCCGGTTTGAGCCTGGGCGAGTACACGGCTTTGACGTTCGCCGGCGTGCTGGATTTCGAGGACGGGCTAAGGCTTGTCCAATTGCGCGGCGCGGCGATGCAGGATGCCGCGGACGCGGTGGCCAGCGGCATGGTCAGCATCCTCGGCATGGAACGCGTGCAGGTGCAGACGGTCGTCGATCAGGCTCGCGGCGGTGACGTTTTGGAAATCGCGAACTTGCTCTGCCCAGGCAATATCGTCATTTCGGGAAGTAACGCTGCCTGCGAACGGGCGGCCGAACTGGCCGAGAAATCGGGCGCGATGAAGGCGGTTCCGCTGGCCGTGGCGGGGGCCTTTCACACCAAGATCATGGAGCCGGCTGTGGCGCGGCTCTCGGCCGGATTGGCCAAGGCCAAGATGCACGACCCGAAGATTCCGGTCGTCTCGAATGTCGACGCCGTGACGCATGCCAACCCAGAAGAGATTCGCGCCCTGCTCGTCAAGCAGGTGGTGAACCCGGTGCGGTGGGAGGATTCGCTGCGATACTTGCTTGGCCAGGGATTCGACCAGTTTTACGAGGTCGGCCCGGGACGGGTGTTGCGCGGCTTACTGCGGCGAATTGATCGCAAGATTTCTTGCCAGAGTGTGATGGACTAACAGGCTGCCGGTTGCCCGAATTAAAAAAGGAGTGCGTGCGTGGCGGACAGCATTGAAGCGAAACTTTCGGTCGATTTGCACGGTCAGACGGCGCTCGTTACGGGGGCCTCGCAAGGATTGGGACGTGCCATCGCGATCGGCCTGGCGCGGGCCGGCGCACGCGTGGCGTGTGTCGCGCGCAATGCCGAGAAGCTACGCGGCACAGTCGACGAGATCGTAGCCGCGGGCGGCACCGCCGAAGCGTTTTCCTGCGATGTCGCGCAGAGCGAAAGCGTGCAGAAGACGATCGACGCCGTGCTCGAGAAGTGGGAAAAGCTGCAGATCCTGATCAACAACGCCGGCATCACCCGCGACACGCTCATCCCGCGCATGCAGGACGAGCAATGGGACGAAGTGATCGGCACGAATTTGCGCGGACCGTTCTTGTTCACCCGTGCCGTGACCCGGCCGATGATGCAGGCCCGCTATGGCCGGATCGTGAACATTGCCAGCGTGTCCGGCTTGATGGGGAACCCGGGGCAGTCGAACTACTCGGCGTCGAAGGCGGGGTTGATCGGCATGACGCGTTCCGTGGCCCGCGAGCTAGCGACGCGCAAGGTGACGGTCAACGCGATCGCTCCCGGCTTTATCGAGACCGAAATGACCGAGAAGCTGGGCGAAAAAGTGCTGGAGGAAGTCGTCAGCCGGGTGCCGGTGCGCAGGCTCGGACAGCCCGAGGAAGTCGTGGGGGCCGTACTGTACCTGTGCAGCAGTGCCGCGGCCTACATTACGGGGCAAGTGATCACAATCGACGGCGGATTGACCGCCTGACGGCGAGCGAGAGGGAACGCGTTACGCCCCGATCGTCGGTGCGGAGAGATTTTTGTGAATCGGACGTGATCTTGCCTCGCAAAGTCCGACAGGCGTATTGCTTCCGACGATCTGGCGTGCGTTTGCCGTAGATGTGACGAATGCTCGAAAGGCGGACTCTAATGCGAAAGTCGAGCGGACGGGCTCAGGCGTGCGAATACCTAACAGGACGCGCCGCCTGGGGGTGCTGGTAGATATGGACAGGCTACGAAAAAGTCGGTATATCTTGACCTTCTTTCCGGAAACCCTTTAATTTGCTGGGGCTTCGAGTTTGCCCAAGCGTCGCTCACTCACAGGGGCGGCCTGACCGATAGCAACCGCCGCCCCCCCAAATTTCGCAAAACCAAGCGCGGATATTCCATAAGCAACTGCAAGGAGGACCAGTAAAGTGGCCTCAGTTAAAGAGCGTGTGATCGACATCGTGGCCGAACAGCTCGGCGTCAGCAAAGAGCAAGTTACGCCCGAGACTTCGTTCGTGAACGATCTTGGTGCGGACAGTCTGGATACCGTGGAATTGGTTATGGAACTCGAGGAAGAGTTCGATATCAACATCCCGGACGATGCTGCGGAAAAAATTCAAACAGTGGGTCAGGCGATCGAGTACATCGAAAAGTCGCAGTCCAACGGACATAAATGAAACGACGCGTAGTCGTAACCGGCCTTGGAGCAGTCACTTCCCTAAGCTGCCGAGTCGACGACCTCTGGCAACGGATTTGTCAGGGCGAAAGCGGGATTCATCCGCTAACTTCGTTCGACACGACTCAATACAAAGTCAAATTCGGCGGCGAAGTCCAGAACTGGACCACGGACGGTTACATATCAGCTAAGGATGCGAAGCGGCTTGACCGCTTTACGCAATTCGCCATGGTCGCCGGCATCGACGCCGTGCGCGACTCGGGTCTCGATTTCTCGAAAGAGGACCCGTTTCGTTGCGGCGTGATCTTGGGGACCGGTATCGGCGGACTGAACGAGATCGAGACGCAGCACGCCCGGCTCTTGGAAAAGGGGCCGGACAAGGTGTCTGCCTTCACCATTCCCAAATTGATGGTGAACGCGGCCTGCGGGCAAATCTCGATCGAGTTCCAATTGCGCGGCCCCAGCGCCGCGGTAGCCACGGCCTGCGCGAGCGCGACCAACGCGATCGGCGATTCGTATAAGGCCATCCAGTACGGCGACGCCGATGTGATGGTGACCGGCGGCACCGAGGCGGCTCTGACGCCGATGGGGATCAGCGGCTTTGCGAATATGCGGGCCCTGTCCGAGATGAACGACAATCCGACAGGGGCCAGCCGGCCGTTCGATCGCGAACGGGACGGATTTGTGCTCAGCGAAGGGGCCGGCTTGTTGGTTCTCGAGGAGATCGAGCACGCCAAAGCCCGCGGCGCCCGGATTTACGCCGAGGTGCTCGGCTACGGCCTGAGCGCTGACGCCGGACACATTACGCATCCCGACGAACATGGCACCGGCGCCGCGAAGGCAATGAGCTATGCGCTGGCCGATGGCCGCGTGCCGCTGTCGGATGTCACGTACATCAATGCTCACGGTACCAGCACACCGCTGGGAGATCAGGCCGAGACGGCCGCCATGAAAACGGTGTTCAAGGAACACGCCCGCGACCTGAGCATCTCGAGCACGAAGAGCCAGCTCGGGCATTTGCTGGGCGCGAGCGGCGGCGTGGAGCTGGTGCTTTCGGTGCTGGCGCTGCGGCACAACATAATTCCGCCGACGATCAACTATCACAATCCCGACCCGCTGTGCGATCTGGATTACACGCCCAACCAGCCGCGCGAGCGGAAGGTGGTGACTGCCATGAGCAACAGCTTCGGCTTTGGCGGGCATAATGCGTCAGTGATCGTGGGGCACATGCGTAACGGCCAGCATTAAGCGGCTCGTAGGTGCATCTTAAGAGCACCGTGATCGTCGCTTAGCGCTTCGCGGTGCATGCAATGCATCCCACCGCCGGCGGCTTATCGATCTTGTTCCGCCTGTGGCGACCTCCTATACTCCCGCCGCATTTCCAGGGATTTCCGCGCGCCGGGCCGGCGCAACCGGACTCGACATGGAGGCCGTCACGATGTTGGCCAGAAGTTTTCTACTCGCGCTAGCGTTTGCTGTCGTCGTGCCGACCTTGGCGCGGGCGCAAGCCACGACTGCGCCTGCGGCGCAAGACCGTTCGGCCGGCAAATGGCGCACGCCGCGCAATCGCGTTGCCGCGGCGCCCCCTTCGGCGAAGCCGATTCCGTCGAAGGAGATTCGGCAGGCCAGCGGTGAATCCGATGACGGCATCGCGCCGCTGAATTCCACTTCGCCTCAGGCGGCCATGCAAGGCGCACCACGGCAATCGATCGCGCGCGTGACCGAAGGGGCGGGCGGATTGCCCAACGACGCCGGCCAGGTGTGGCGCGAATACGACATCAGCCCCTACGCGGTGCACGTGACATCGACGAACCGTCCCGAGCAGGCGATCGTGGATTGGATTCTGCGCGATACCGGTTACGAGACCTGGCATTCCGAGCCATTCGCGTTTTTGAGCGCCAACCGACGCTCGCTGCGCGTCTATCACACGCCCGAGATGCAGGCCAAGGTGGCCGACGTCGTCGATCGCTTTGTGAATACCGAGGCCGAGACGAGCGCCTTCAGTGTGCGGGTTATCACGATCGGTCATCCCGATTGGCGTGTGAAGGCCAAGCCGATGTTGCGCTCCGTGGCCGTGCAGACGCAGGGCATTCAGGCGTGGCTGGTGGAAAAAGAGGATGCTTCGCTGCTGTTGGCCGAGCTGCGCAAGCGCAGCGATTTCCGCGAACATAGCTCGCCGCAACTGCTCGTGAGTAATGGCCAGGCGACCACGGTCGCGGCCACGCGTCCCAAAACGTACACGCGCGACCTGACGTTGCACCCGAATGCGTGGCCCGCCTACGAAGCGGAAATGGGGCAATTCGACGAAGGATTCTCGCTGGAATTGAGCCCGCTATTGTCGCTGGACGGGCAAACGATCGACGCGGTGATCAAATGCCATATCGACCAGTTGGAAAAGCTGGTCCCGGTGATGATGGATGTGCCCAGCCAGGTGGCGCCGCACCAGCGGGTGAAGGTCGAGGTGCCGCAAATCACGCATTGCCGGCTGCACGAGCGCTTCCGCTGGCCGACGAATCAGATTCTGCTTGTGGGACTAGGGGTCGTGGCGACACCGGTGCCGAACGACCCAAGTCCGCTGAAGGTGCCGATGCCCTGGTCGAGCCCCGGAGCCCGAGCGGACCTGCTGGTGCTGGTCGAGAGCAAGGGAAAGGCCGGGGATACGGCCCCGGTGCCCGTGCCGGTCATCACGACGCAGCGTGATACGCGCACGTATCACGGCCGCTACTAAACAATCGACTAATTCGTAGCGTTAATAACCACACCATGTCCCCTACCTCGCGATTCAGTCGCCGCTGGTTTCAATTCGGACTAGGGACGATGTTTCTTGTTGTAGCACTGGCTGCACTTGTTGCGCGGGAAATGAGCGGCGTGAAGCGCCGCCAAGATCTCATCGCAGTCAGCCGCGAGAATCATGTCGAGATCAGGACGCTTAGCGAGTGGGTACAACTGCCTGGAGCAGCGCCGCCATATGTGCAGGTTCCTTTCTGGCGGCGATGGCTCGGTGAGGATCCGCCAGCTCAAATGTGCTTCAGCCTTGACGGGAGCGATAGCGACGAATTGCCATATTACCGGGAACTGACAACTGAATTTCCAGCTGCACGCGTTACCTATAGCATCAGCCGCTAATAGTCATTTTTCGCGATACTTGTCGAAAATGGACGGACAACCGGCCAGCATTCCGGCTCGACGGTGGCAAGCTGTACCGATAAAATGCCAAGTTTTGGGGTGGGCAAAGATCCATTTCAGCGGGGACCTGCCGTGCGTCGCGTCGTCATAACGGGCTTGGGCATTATCAGCCCTCTGGGGAACACGACCGAAACCCTGTGGGATGCTCTGCAGGGACGGCGGAGCGGTATTGCCGCGGTATCGAACGGCCATGCAGGGCTGGCCCGCGATTTTGCCGGGGTCGCCCACTGCTTCACCGGGCATATCGACGACTTTGGGCCCCTGGAAGGGGAACTGAAGAAGTCGATCCGCAAAGGCCTGAAGGTGATGTGCCGCGAATCGCAAATGGGAGTCGCGGCCGCCCAGCGCGCGTTGCACAACGCCCAGATCGCGGCCGGCTCTTACGACCCGGAACGCGTCGGCGTCGTATTCGGCTCGGACTACATGCTGACGGTCCCGGACGAATTCATCGCAGCGATGCGGGCGTGCGCGCCCGAGCATCGGGATTTCGACTTCTCGCAATGGGCCGGCACCGGCATGCCGAAGCTGTCGCCGCTGTGGCTGTTGAAATATCTGCCCAACATGCCGGCCAGCCATATAGCGATCTACAACGATTTTCGCGGGCCGAACAATTCCTTGACCTTGCGCGAGTCGGCCGCGAATTTGGCCGTCGGCGAAGCGCTGCGCGTCATTCAGCGCGGCCATGCCGACTGCATGCTGGCCGGCGCCACCGGGACGCGGGTCCATCCGATGAAGGCGTTGCACGCCGTGATGCAGGAGGAAATCGCCCCCAACGGCCAAACGCCCGAACGGGCCAGCCGGCCGTTCGACTTGAATCGCTCGGGGATGGTGCTGGGCGAAGGTTCCGGCGCGATCATTCTCGAGGAATACGAGTCGGCCAAAGCCCGCGGCGCGCGGATTTACGCTGAAGTGGTGGGGGCCGGGTCGTCGTCGGTGGTCGATCGTAACCGCGTGGCTCATCGGGGCCAGGCGTTACGCAATGCCCTGAAGTCCGCGCTGCAGGATGCCAAGATCGAACCGACTGCGATTGGTCACGTCAGCAGTCATGGCCTGGGAACGCGTAGTTGCGACGCTGAGGAAGCGGCCGCACTCCACGAGGTGTTCGGGCCGAGCGCGGCCAGTGTGCCGGTCACGGCGGCCAAGAGCTACTTTGGAAACCTGGGTGCTGGCAGCGCGATGGTCGAGCTGGCCGCTTCGACCCTGGCGTTGGCGAACAATCAGTTGTTTCCGATTCTGAACTACGAGACGCCGGATCCGGAATGCCCGGTGAATGCGGTCACAGCGAGTGACGCCTCGCCCGGCGATTCCTTCGTGAAACTGAGCGTCACGCCCCAAGGGCAGGCCGCCTGCCTGGTTGTTCGCCGCTGCGCTTGAAAGAGTGCGGCAAGGGCGTCGGTCTATCTCTTTCCGCGGCATCTAGCTGCGCGACTGGTTCCGCAGTGCGTTCTTCTCAGATGCCGGGCATTACCAACGGCTGCGCGGGTTGCGCCAGCTCGAACGGACACGGGGTCGCGATCGCAGAAATTGCTTGCCCGCCGCCGGCCGCGTAGAACCTTGACACTAATTCGGTCAGGGGCTAGGTTTACCGGACTACACCCGTGGCTTAAGTGGTTGACTGAGAAAGATTTCGAGCGAGTCGACCGAAGCCCGGATGAGGTCGGTCATCGGTATGGTCCAGGGTGACCGTCATGCGATCGACAGGAAAACGCGAAATAAGGTTTGGATATCGTCATGTCGTGGCGCGCTTGCAGCGCCATGACGGGCGCGATCCTGCCGAGGCGTCAGGCGTAGAATAGTAACCTTGAAGAATGCTGGTCACGTGGCCCTGCGGGCCGGACCGGGCATCTCGACGAGTGAGGGAGGTGTGACGACAAGCAACGCGTAACCGGAAGCAGCTCGACAAAGGATACGAGCGGTGCCGGTGCTGAGGGATCAGGGACAATTCGGACAATTCGACAACTCGAAACAAAAGCACCACGGGTGCGGGGACGGCTGACCATGAACTCGAACGAACTTCTGCGGCTGATCGACTCGATCCATCGCGATAAGAATATCGACAAGGAAATCGTCTTCCAGGCCATCGAGGCCGCCTTCGCGTCGGCGCTGAAACGCAAGCACGGCGACGAGGAAGAAGTCATCGTCATCAACATCAACCGTCAAGACGGCTCGATCACGGGCTCGCGCGACGGTGTGGCGCTCGACAAGGAAGAGACCGAGACGGTGGGACGCATTGGCGCTCAGAATGCCAAGCAGGTCATCATCCAGAAGGTTCGCGAGGCCGAGCGCGACGCGCTCTACGACGAATACGACGAGCAGAAAGGGCAATTGGTCACCGGCGTCGTGCAGCGCTACGAAGGTGGCGCCGCGACGGTATCGCTCCCCAATTGCGAAGCCATTCTGCCGCGCAGCGAACAGATTCCCGGCGAAACACATCACGCGAACGAGCGCGTGCGGGCCACGGTCTGCGAAGTGCGCAAGCACGGCAGCCGCGTGAAGGTGATTCTGAGCCGTACCCGGCCGGCGCTGGTCGAACGACTGTTCGAGCAAGAGATTCCCGAGATCGCCGACAGTGTGATCGAGGTTCGCGCCATGGCGCGCGAGCCCGGCTATCGCAGCAAGGTGGCCGTCAGCAGTACCGATGCGCGCGTGGATTGCGTCGGTGCTTGCGTCGGCGTGCGCGGCAATCGCATCAAGAATATCGTCGACGAACTGGCGGGCGAGCGGATCGATATCGTTCGCTGGAGCGACGATATGCAGGTGTTGATCCCCAATGCCCTGCAGCCGGCCGAGGCGGACGAAGTGATTCTGTGCCCGATGCTGGGTCGGGCGATCGTACTGGTGCGCGAGGATCAGCTTTCGCTGGCGATCGGCCGCCGCGGCCAGAACGTGCGGCTGGCTAGCAAGCTGTGCGGCTGGGACATCGAGATCATGACCCGCGAGGAGCTGGACGAGCAAATCGAGCGTGCGGTAGGCGGATTTAGCGCGCTTGAGGGTGTGGACGAAAACCTCAGTGAGAAGCTAGTCGGCGAGGGCTTTTTGTCTTACGATGATCTTTCGGTAATCGAACCGGACGCTTTGGTCGAGATGGGGGGGCTGCCTGCCGAGCAGGTGGACCGCATCATCGAGCAGGCCGAGGCCAAGGCCGAAGAGGCAGAGCAAGCCGCGGCCGACGAACGTCGCCGACAGCGGAGCCAAGAACGGTTGGATGCCGCGAACGCAGCGGCCGCCGCCGAATCCGGAGAGACACCCGCCGCCGAAGGGGAAGACTCTTCGGTTGCCGCGGTTCCCGATGAGGCCGCCGAGGGGGCGGAAACAGACGCTTCTGACGTGGTGGCCGAACCGGCGGGCGAACTTCCGCCCGAGGGTTAAAGGCCCGACTCGTCGGTAAGGAGACTCGCGGCGTGTGCGCTTCGCGCATGCGGATCGCGGAATGATGGGCGCCGGCATGTGCCTGTCAACTTGCCACGGAGGAGTTTGTGTACGAAAGGAAAACGTCCATGAATTCGTAAAGACAAACGAGCTGCCCGGCGATCGCGGGATGTGACCCGCGAGGCAGGCAGCAGAGGGAGAGTTAGACTTGGCGCTACGGATCTACGCACTCGCGAAAGAACTGAACATTGATAGCAAGATACTGGTGGAGCTCTGTCAAAAGGCGGGCGTCACTGGGAAGGGGTCCGCGCTAGCCAGTCTGACGGACGAAGAGACCGCGACGGTGCGGTCGTTCCTCAGCAATTCGTCTGGGGCGAGGACGGCTGCTCCCGCAGCGCCCGTCCGACCTGCCCCGGTCGCTCCGGCCGCTAAGGCTCCCACGACCACGGCTGAGCCCCCCGCCTTCCGCCGCGAGGATTATGTTTCTCCCGCCGGCGCTGGCAGGCCGCCCGTCCTGGGCCAGAGGCCCGAGACGCCGAGCGAGCCGCGGCGACGTCCGCCGGACGGTGATCGTCCGAAGGTGGCCCCTTCGATTCGCGTCGCGCCGATGCCGACGGTCACTCAGCCGCAGCCGACGGGCCCTGTCGAGCCTGCGCCGCAGAAGCCCGACCTGAAGTTGCCGGCCGATGCCATTCGCGCCAGCCGGGCGGGACCAAAACCGCTGCAGGAACACCTGCGCAAGCACGAGGCCAAGCGCAAGGCGGACGTCGTCAAAGGCAAGCCCGAGCCCGGGCGTGGTCCGCAGCCCCCAGCGGCGCCGCCGGGCGACGCTTCGTCGCGCGATCGCAACCGTAGTAAAGGGGTCAAGGCGCCCGCGAAGGATGGCGAATTCGCGGCAGCCTTGGGAGGCCGCGAGCAGCGGCAGCTCAATCGCAAGCGTTCCACGGCCCCGACCCGCTTCCGCCCGTCAAGCGGTGGCGAAGACGAGGCATCGTCGGGTCGATTTCGTCGCTCGCGACCGAAGCAAAAGCGTTCCGGCACCAATACGGCCGCGCCCCGCAAGGGAAGCGTTGCCGTGCAATTGCCTGCCACGGTGCGCAGCTTCTCCGAGGCGATCGGCGTACCGGTGCAAAAGGTTCTCGGCAGGCTGCTGACGTTAGGCACCAGCCTGTCGACCAATGCGATCAATGCCGAGCTGGACGCCGAGCGCGTGCAGTTGTTGGCGATGGAATTCGGCGTGGAAGTCGAATTGAAGAACGCCGTGACGCTCGAAGAGCAATTGCTGGGCGAGATCGGCAATCGCGAGGACGATCCGGCACAACTCGAGCCGCGCGCTCCGATCGTGACCTTCCTGGGTCACGTCGACCACGGCAAGACATCGCTGTTGGATCGGATCATCGGCATCGACGTCGTCAGTGGCGAGAGCGGCGGTATCACGCAGCACATTCGCGCGTATTCCGTCGAGAAGGACGGTCGCACGATTTCGTTCGTCGATACGCCGGGTCACGAAGCGTTCACCGAGATGCGGGCGCGTGGCGCCAACGTCACGGATATTGCCGTGTTGGTCGTGGCGGCCGACGACGGTGTCATGCCGCAAACCGAGGAAGCGATCAGCCACGCCCGCGCCGCGGGGGTACCGATCGTGGTGGCGCTGAACAAGACCGATTTGCCAGGCATCAACTACGACCGGATTTATACGCAATTAGTTACCGCCGGGCTGCAGCCCACCGAATGGGGCGGCGACACCGAATTGGTGAAGTGCAGCGCCATCACAGGCGCGGGGATTGACGAGTTGTTGGAAACGCTGCTCACGATTGCCGAGCTGCACGACTACAAGGCGAATCCTCATCGGCCGGCCGAGGGGACGTGCCTCGAAGCGGAATTGCACGAAGGGCGCGGCGTCGTCGCCAAGCTCATCGTACAGAACGGCACGTTGAAAGTGGGAGACGTCGTCGTGTGCGGTCCGGCCTACGGCCGCGTGAAGGCAATGTACGACACGCTCCGCCCGCGCCAGACGCATGCCGAAGCGCGGCCGTCGATGCCGGTGAACGTCACGGGCCTGAGTGTTGCTCCGGGGGCCGGCGATCACTTCGTCGTTCTCAGCGAGATCGCGCAAGCCCGCGAGATCGCCGAGCAGCGCGCCATCGTCACACGGCAAATGTCGTTGGGTGGCATCACGGCGCACGTAACGCTCGAAACTCTGTTTGACCGTTTGGATGGTGAATCGTCGCAGACGTTGAACCTGATTTTGCGGGCCGATGTGCGTGGCTCGATCGAAGCCATTCGCAAGGAGCTGACCAAGCTCGAACATCCCGAGGTGCAGATCAAAATCCTGCAGGCGACCGTGGGCGGTGTCACCGAAGCGGACGTCCACCTGGCCGACGCTTCGGACGCGATCATCATCGGGTTTAACGTAGTGCCGGACGAAGGCGCCCGCTCGCTGGCCGAGCAAAAGGGCGTACAGATTCGCCGTTACGACATCATTTACCAGGTGACCGACGATCTGAGGAAGGCGCTCGAGGGGTTGCTCGAGCCCGAGAAGCGCGAAGTCGACCTGGGACGCGCGCTCGTGCAGCGTACCTACACGATCAGCCGGGTGGGGACGATTGCCGGCTGTCGCGTGTTGGCAGGCAGTGTCGAGCGAAATTGCCGCGTGCGAGTGGTTCGCGACAGCCGCGTGATCGGCGACTACGGCCTCGACTCGCTGAAGCGCGAGAAGGACGACGCCCGCGAGGTTCGCGAAGGGTACGAATGCGGCATGAAGCTAGCGGGGTTCAACGACCTGAAAGAAGGGGATATTCTCGAAGCGTATCGCATCGAGGAGGTCGCTCGCACACTGTAGGCCCAGGCGGCCACGGGATCCTTCATCGCGACGAGCGTTGAATGACCTGGTGCCGCTTCGAGCTATTCGGATCAGTGGCGGCGAAAGGAAACCCTGATGAGCTCCCGGCGAACACAAAAAGCGGCGCAGGCCATTCGCGAAGTGGTCAGCATGGCAATCCTGGCGGATCTAAATGATCCGCGCGTGCAGGATGTAACGGTTACGTACGTCGAAGTGGCCCCCGACATGCGTCAGGCCAAGGTCCACGTGTCGGTCCGGGGGAACGAAACGAAGCAACGGCTCAGCCTGCAAGGGCTGCGCAGCGCCGCCGGCTTCCTACAAGCCAAGCTGGCCAGTCGGATCGAGACGCGGTACACTCCCCGGCTTGAGTTTGTACTAGACTTAGGGGTCAAGAAGTCGATCGAAATGGCTCAGATTCTGGAGCGGGTTCTGCCGGATAAAAGCCCGGTCGAGCAGCCTGATTCAGAGGACGACGACGTCGATGCTGACGAGCTTGATACCGACAAACTTGATACCGACGACGGCGATGCCGACGAGAGCGATGACGCGGGTTAATCGATCGTGCGGCAGGATGGCCGACCTTCCAGGATGCGTCGCGGAACCTTTTTCCGACGCGCTATTTCATTGAGCAGCAGCGGGACCGTGGCACGTTAGTCGCGCAATCATGCGGACGGCCTGAGCCACCGAACAACAAAGTCAGATCGTATGGCGAATACCAATCGTGCCAGCCTATTGGGCAAGCTTCACAAGGTACTCCGCAAGCATTTCAAGCCGATCTATCCGGCGGAGCGCGGGGCGCTCGAGCAATTGCTGTTTGCCTGCTGCCTGGAAAACGCGCGCTACGAGGCGGCCGAGGAAGCCTATGCGGCGGTCTCGACGTCGTTCTTCGATTGGAACGAGGTCCGCGTGAGTACAGCCAAAGAACTGGCCGAGGTCATGCGCATTCTGCCCGATCCGCTGGCCGCGGCCACGCGTTTGAAGCAGACGCTGCAAAGCGCGTTCGAGGCGACCTATGCGTTCGACCTTGAAGCGATGAAGAAGCAGAATCTGGGGCAGGCCGTGCAGCGGCTGAAGAAGTTCACCGGCACCAGCTCGTTCACCGTGGCGCATGTCACGCAAGCGGCGCTCGGGGGGCATGCCATTCCGCTCGATCGGGGAGCGCTCGACGTGCTGTTCATTGTCGGCGCCGCGACGGAAGCAGAAGTAAAGTCGAGCGAGGTCACAGGCCTGGAACGTGCGATCCCCAAGACCAAGGGAGCTGAGTTCGGTTCGCTGTTGCACCAGTTGGGGGCCGAGCTAGTGGTCGGCCCCTATTCGCCGAACGTACACAAGATACTGCTGGAAGTTTCGTCCGAGGCAAAAGACCGCTTGCCCAAGCGCGGGCAGAAGAAGCCCGAGCCACCTCCGGCACTAGCTAAGGCCGCGCCTGGCGCCGCCAAGAAGGCTCCTCTGGTGGTCGAGAAGAAGAAGGACAAGGAAGAGCCCAAGAAGAAGCCGGTCAAGGCCGCCGCTGCCGCCGCCTCACCCAAGGTCAAGCCGGGCGTCAAGAAGAAGCCCGAGCCAGTGAAGCTGGCGAAGCGCAAGCCGCGGTAGTGGTCGTCAAGGACGCGTGGCGATGAGCCGTTTCGGGGCGCAAGATCGCCTCGATGCCGTTGCTGCGACTGAGCGCCAGCACACTGCTCGAGTCGTTTTGGATCGCGCCCTTTCGTGTGTCATGCAGTGCCAGCCTTCGTGGCAGGATTCGGCCGGCAGTGGTAGAATTGGCATAAGCGATTGACGATGCTTCTGCACTCTCTCGTCATCGCTTTTCATCTGACCGCCGCGTCGATCCGGACTCTCAGTTTTCACGCCTTCAATGGGGGCGTCGAGGAATTCAGTCGTGCCACGCTCGAACCACGCTCTCCGCAGTTTCGCCCTGGCGACCGTGACGCTGTTGGGCGGTGCGACAGTGATTCAATCCGCGCGGGGTGACGATCTCGAGGATGTGCCCGCCTCGATCGAGGAAGCCAAGCCACGCACGCCCGAGGAGCAGACGCATCTCGACGCGCTCAGCCTGTTCGGCGCCGGGCGGATCGAGGAACAGAAAGAGCACCTGGGCGAGGCCTTGCGGCTGTATCAACGGGCGCTGCGTTGCGACCCGGATGCGTTACCGATCATTCGCGAGATCGTGCCGCTGGCGTTTAATCTCGATCGGCCGAACGAGGCCGTGCGTTATGCGTTAAAGGCCGCGGAGATCGACCCTTCGGATCCGCTCTTGTTGCGGCAGCTCGGCCTGCACTTGGCCGAGGCCGGCCGATTCCAGCAAGCAATGAAGCTCTACGAGCAAGCCCGCTCGCAATTGCCCAGCAATCCGCCGAGCCCTGCCTATATTTTGCTGTCGATGGAGCTGGGACGTTTGTGCTTCGTCACGGATCACGCGAAAGAGGCGGCCGAGGCGTTTGCCATCGTGCTGCCGGCGATCGAGAAGCCGGAGAATTTCGGGCTGACCGAAAGCCAGCGAAAATCATTCGTGGGGGCCGAGGGTGCGCGATCGCTGGAATTGATGGCCGAGGCGTTTCTGGCCGCCGATCGGCCGGACGATGCCGCCGTGGCTTACGAGCGCTTGGAAGCCCTGCGACCAAGCAAAGCGCTCCACGCTTATCACTTGGCGCGCGTGGCCGAAGCCAAGAAGGAACCGCAACAGGCGCTCGAGCAGTTGCAAAAATATTTCGACGAGCACGGCACGAGCGCCGGCATGGCGCCGTACAAGATGCTGCCGCGGCTGCTGACCGCCACGGGACAAGCAGACAAGATCATTCCGCAACTGGAAGTGATCGCTGCGGCCGAGCCGAAGAATACCGACGTGCGGCAAACGCTGGCGGCGGCCGCGATCACGGCCAAGCAAAACGACAAGGCCGAGGCGATCTATAAGGAATTGCTGAAAGGGCATTCCAACGAGGACGCCTATCTGGGGATGATCAATGTGTATCGGCAGGCCCAACGTTGGCACGACCTGGTCAAGGTGTTGGGAGACGCAGCTGCGGATCGGGATGCGCTCGACATGCTCGATGAGCAGGCCAAGGAAATCGCGAAAGATAAACAGACCGTCGAGAAGCTGACCGAGATTGCACGCAGTGAATACCAGAGCGATCCGGACGGACTCGATTACGGGGACCGCATGGCGCTCGCGCTCGTGACGCTCGAAGCGCACGATTTCGCTGCAGCGAAAGAGTTCTTCAACTTGGCGCTAAAGGTCAAGCGCGAGGATGCGGCCAGCTTGTTCGAGGCGTGGGGCGTGGGACTGATTCTGGCCGAGCAATATGCCGAAGCTGCCGCGATCTTTCAACGGGCCATTGACGAGCAAGTGCTGCCCGCGGGGAATTCGGTATTTCACCATTACCTGACGGGCGCGTTGGAAATGGCGGGCAAGACCGACGAAGCACTGGCCGTGGCGCGGACGGCGATCGCGATGCCTGACGCTCCGCCGCGGATGTATTCGCGGTTGGCCTGGGTGCTATACCACGCCAAACGGAACGTCGAGGCCGAGCAGGCGTATCGCGACTTCGTGCAGCGGTTCGACACGCAATACGAATCCGAGGAATTGCGCACGCTGTTGCGCGATGCGCGGCTGGTGTTGTCGAACTTATGCGCGACGCGCGATGATCGGCAGCAGGCCGAGGAATTGCTCGAGCAAGTGCTGGACGAATATCCCGAGAACATTGGCGCAATGAACGACCTGGGTTACTTGTGGGTCGAGCAAAACAAGAATCTCGACCGCGCGGCGCGAATGATCGAGCAGGCGGTCGAAGCTGATCCCGACAACCAGGCTTATCGCGATAGCCTGGGCTGGGCCTATTTTCAGATGGGGAAATTCCCCGAGGCGGTCGTGGAGCTTGAAAAGGCGGTCGCGGCCGGTGGGGACGATCCGGACGGCGTGATCCTGGATCATCTGGGGGACGCCTGTGAAAAGGCGGGCCAACTCGACGCGGCGCGCACGGCGTGGCAGCGCGCCGTCACGCAGTTCGAGCGCGACCAGGATGCCGAAAAGGCCGCGCAGACGAAGCACAAACTGGAAAAATCCGCTGCCGGCGCCGCCGCGCCGCAGCCGTAAACGAAAACACAGGCCGCGGGCGTGCTGCCGGCGGTCTCTTCGCAAGAACATCGCAAGGATTCTTATGGCAGGCCATTCCCATTGGGCGAATATCGCCCACAAGAAATCGCTGATCGACGCCAAGCGTGGCAAGGTGTGGAGCAAGATGTCCAAGGCCATCATCGTGGCCGCGAGGGCAGGTGGCGGCGATCCCGTCATGAACCTGCGGCTGCGATACGCGATTGACGCCGCCAAAGCGATCAGCATGCCGAAGGACAATATTCAGCGCGCCATCAAGCGCGGCACGGGCGAGTTGGACGGCGGTAACCTGGAAGAGATTCTGTACGAAGGCTACGGCCCCAACGGCGTCGCCGTGCTGTGCGAGATCTTGACCGATAATCGCAACCGCACGGCCGGCGAAGTTCGCAAGATCTTCGAGCTGGCCGAAGGAAAGCTCGGCGAGTCGGGCTGTGTGGCCTGGATGTTCGATCGCAAGGGGTTGTTCGCCATTTCCGCGGCGAAGATCGAAGAGGACGCCTTGATGGAGCTGGCGCTCGAGGCAGGCGCCGACGACGTGCGCCGCGTGGAGAACAACTTCGAAGTGACTTGTGATCCGTCGTCTTTTCAGGCTGTGAGCGATGCGTTTGCGGCGCAAAAGATCGTGCCCGAGATGAGCCAGATTTCGCGGCTGCCGAAATCGACGGTCGACCTGGACGCGGAAGGGGCGCGCAAGGTGTTGAAGCTGATGGAACGGCTGGACGATCACGACGACGTGCAGGACGTCTCGGCCAATTTCAACATTCCGGAAGAAGCGATGGCCGAGATCGGCGAGGGCTGATCGCGGCGAGTTTTCGCGATGGCGATATTGCTCGGCTCGCGTAGTAGTGCAGCGAAGCGGCGCGGCGGGGTGGGCTACTTCATTCCCTTGTGTTCGATCTTCGGCCAATAGTTGTCGAAGTGGCCGGCGAAATGGGGATCGTTGTCGCCGTCGTGGCATTTCACGCACGTGTTCAGTTCGACTGTGGCCTTGGTGAGGCGCATCGCTTGCCGAAGTTGATCGCGCAGCACCAGGTTCTTGCCCGCCTCGGCCGCGACGTGACCACCGCCAGGCCCGTGGCAATTCTCGCAGCCGTTTCCGGCCAGTTGCGGCGTTTCGGTCATGCTCGTGAAGCCGGCGGCGAAGGGATAGAACTCTTGCGGACTCCAGCCGGTCACGTGGCAGCTCAGACATTCCGGATCGTGCAGCCGCGGCGGAGTGGCCGTGGCCAGCGATTGCGTGGCCTGGGCGTGCTTCGACTTGCTCCAGATGCCGTAGGCCGTCTTATGGCACTGACCGCAGGTGGCGCTGCCGACGAATTGTCCTGACGCGTCGCCCGGCTTCGACGCGCGAGGATGCGTTTTGGGACGCAGGCCCAGGCCGTTGAAACCATCCTGCTCGAGCTGGTCTTGATAGGCGACCATCAGCTTTTGCATTTCGGGCGCGTCGGGAAAGCGCGCGTCGAGCGGCACGCGCTGATAACGCCACGGTTGCTTGGCATTGTCGTACAGGCCGAGGACGATCGCATACTTGCCCTTGTGGCCGACCTCGACAAAGAGTGTCTTTTGTCCGTCGATGTGCTTCAGCAAGTGGGGCGGCTCTTCGGCGCCGCCGGCCGTGACGACGATGTCGAAGTCAGGAAAGCGCTTGGCGAGCTGTTCCGATTCGGCCGGCGTTGCGTGGGCAAGTAGAATCAGCAGGTCGCATTTCTGCGCCTTTAGCTTCGGCAGAACTTTCTCGATCGCCGCTTGAGCCGGACCGAGCGTCAATTGATCGTTGTTGATCTCGGCCTGGTATTTATCGCCCAGGACCGACGTGATGCCGATCCGCTTGCCGCCGGCTTCGACTATGCGCAACGGCTGCGTCAGATCGAACAGGTTGACGTTGGCCGACACGAACGGGCAATTCTCGCCACTGGTCACGGCCACCAGGGATTCGGCCGGAAGGCGCAAATCCTTCGGTCCGAAGCCGATCGCCTTGTAGCCCATCGTGTTCATGGCGTCGGCCGTGATCTGGAACTTGATCTCGGCCTGACGCCCGAAGCGATTCACCAGGCCGCCGACGTCGAGCGGGAGGACGGGCCATCCCTGTTTTTCGAGTTGCTTGATGAACGAACCACGACGCGCCATTCCACCCAATTGGTTTTCGCGTCCCTGGCAACCGCAGGGCTCGAAGTAGCCGTCTTGCTCGCCAGTGAGGACCAGCGCCAGCTTGGGCGTGGTCCAGCCTTCGAAGATCTTGCCATTGGCCGTGATCGGATCGACGGGCTTCGCCGTTGCCTTGGCCGGAGCAGCTTTCGTCTTCGCGGCGGGCGGGGCCTGGTGTGCGGCCGGAATGATTTGCGAGGGGGGGCTGGCGTCCGCCGGGCCTGTTGACGGAACGTCGGCTGCAGGAGACGCTGCCGCTGTCGACGAGGACGCTATCTCTGCCGGCGCTTCTTCTGCAGGCGCTGTTCCGCTGGGCGATACCTGCGATGCGCCAGTTTCGGATGTGGTCGCCGAGCGATCCGATTTCGCCGTGGCGCCGTCGGCCGGTTCTTGCCGCGCCGAGCATCCCACCGAAGCAAGCAAGCAGGCCGCGGCCAGTAGCGGCGCCAGGCGCGTCAGTCTAATCATGATGTGCATGTCGTGGTGTTGATCGGCAATACGAGACGGGCCCAGAGATACTCCGGGTGCCCGATGCTCGGCCTGCCCCCCGTTGAGCGCCCTGCTGGCACCACGCGGTAGTCGACTTTTCCGCGCACGAGACAGCCGACCTATTTATCGGAAACCGCAAAGGTTACCTTCAGGCGCACTTCGGCCATCTCGGGCTGGTTCGTGGGAAACACGATTTCGCCCGTGGTTTCCGGAGTGTAGCCGAGATAGTTTGCCTCGGGCGAACCTGGCGGAATCTCGATCGTGAAGGGGATGGCGACAACATTCCCCAGTTCCTCTCGTTCGCCCAATCTGACCGAGAGGAGTTCCGGCTTCACCTGCGGAGTCTTGAGCTCAATCTGCTGGCGGTGGGCGCCGCGGATCATCAGCTTCAATTGCCGGCGGGTGCCGAGCGCGCCATCGACGGTCCCGATGCGAATCGTGCCCCGATCCTGGTCCCATTCACGCCCCACGATCAGGATCGGGCTGCCGATGCGGCCGGCGATCGCGATTTCGGGGTCGGGCGTGTCGGCCAGATTGGTTTGCAGGCGGACCTTTTGTTCGATGGGCCCCGCCGGCAGTCCCGGCTTCACGGTGACCGCGACCTCGAGGCCGCTGGTCATGCCCTCGGGCAGAGAGTCCTTGGGAAGCGGTGTGCTCTTCACTTCGAAGCGGTCCGCCGTGGCTGCGTTGTCGAACGTGTGACCGACGATCTGCACATCGTCGCTGAGACTCGTAAAGACGCGCGTCTTGGCGGTCGATTCTTCGTCCGCGGTGAGATTCGTGAACACGATCTCGGGCGGGTTAACGACTAGCGAATCGACGATCAGCCCTTCGATAGTCAGGGTGATCTCGCGGCGGCGCGGGTCGTTGGTAAAGATCGACGCCTCTTGGCGGAAACGCGTTTCGGGCGTCTTGGCGGTCCATTCGAGCGTGACGTCCTTCGATTCGCCGGGAGCAAGCTCGCAATCGTCCATGTCACTGAGCGTGCATTTGCAGGTCGTCTTACCTTTGCGAAGCACTAGTGGGTAGTCACCGACGTTCTTCAGCACGAAGGTGTGGCGGCCCGTCGCCTTGCGTTCCATTCGCCCGAAATAGTAATGGGCGGCGTCGATCACGAGCTTCGGCTGCGGACCGGCAACGGGCGGCAACTTTGGCAGATCGGCATTGAGGACGCTGGTCGAATTGGCCTGCGTGGGAGAGGGCACCAACAGATCCGAGTCCCACAGCGCCGAACCAACCCCGGCGACGATACCGATAACAATCGAAACGATGGAGAGCAGCCAGATTCTCATGCGTATGACCGTGGATCCGTAGGAACTTGCTGACAAGGGACCCGGGCACGAGGGGAGATGAATTCGATGAACCTGCGCGTGCCGGATAGTATCGATTCTAGTAGTCGGCGGCGCGGGCTTCAATTCGCCGGGCCGGCCAGTGACTGCAGACGCTCAACCATCTCGGCAGGGAGCTTTTGATCGGAATGCCGCGTCAGGTCGTTGAGCACAATGGCCCGTACGGCTTCGGCCCGGGCTTGCTCGGTTTTTCCGGCATCCGCCCAGGCTAGCGCCAGTTTGGCGTGCGTGGTACCGCTATTGGGATAGAGGGCCGTCGCACGTTCGAACGAGGCGATGGCCAATTCGAGGGGGCGGGCTTCGCGGGTGCGACGATGCACCTCGTGGCAGATATCTCCTTTCAATTCCGCCAACGGGGCCGAATGGGGATCGAGACGCTCGGTCTCGTCGATCGAAGTCATGAAGCGGTCGAACGTCGCCGCCGACGGATGCGATTGCCAGTGCAGCCACTCGAGCACGGCCATCCGCTTCGGGGGTTCGGCATTCAGCGGATCGGCGGCCCGGGCGGCGCGCAGATGGGTCTCGGCCTGTTCCGTCTCGACGTCCGCCATGTCGAGCGCCGCGTTACAGGCCAGCACTGGTGAGTAGACCGTGTAGAAGAACGTACCACCCAGCCCGATCGCGAGCGCGAAGATAGCAACCGTCGCAAGCTTCGAAATCGGACGCGCTTTTTCGGTCGACGCAAGCGCCAATCCGGACAGCAGCCACAACGAACCGGCAACACCGGCGAAGTTGATCCCGCCACTAGCTAGCAGGTTGATGAGCATCGCGCCGGCCGCGATCGTGAGCAGACCGGCGGTCATGCGCCCGCTGCGCAACCAAGGATCAAGTGCTGCGACGACAATCACGCTCGTTAGTAAACCAATCGCACAAGCGGCAGTGCCCAGGGGGACCGTCGCCAGCGGGCCGATAAAGAGCGCAAAGACAAAGCCTGCGCCGGCGCCTGTGTACACGTAGTAGGGACGATCCTCGGTTGGCTCGTCAATCAAGGCGGCTTGCGGTTTGACGACGCGCCACGCAATGAGTCCGATTGCGAGCAGTAGTGCTAGCGCCGCGGGCACGCCGGCGGTTCCGCCAACCTCGAGCAGAAAGTTGTGCGGGTCGGCGACCGTTTCACTCGCCTCGGGCAACATGTACTGGGTGTAGCAGCCCTGGAATTGGCCAGGTCCGCACCCGAACCAAGGATGGTCGGCGATCATCGCGCAAGTGGCTTGCCAATATTGCAAGCGATAGCCGAGCGATTTGCCGGCCTCGCTGACGACCTCGCGATCGAGGGCGCCGATGCCGATCGCCGCGACGACGAGCGTGACTGCGATAATCGCGGCGGCAATCAATGTTCGCCGCGAGATCACGGCGCCTTGAACGATCGTCCACAGGGCCACGCCCGCGATTCCTGCGGCAATAGCGACGAAGCCGGATCGACTTTTGGTGAGGACCAGGCAGGCCAGGCACGTGAGCGCGGCGATCGCCGCGGGGAGCCAGACTCGAGCGTCGCGCGCACGCATGACCGCGGCCGAGGCGCAGATGCCCAGCGCCACGATGGACCAGGGGACCAGAAACGCGGCCAACGAATTTGCGAGCGCAAACGTGGCCATCGGCTCGCTACTGTTGACGCGTTGCTCGAAGAGCAGCCGTTGCCGCGAGCCAGGAGGCGCCGAAATGTGGGCTTCGCGTAGCGCCGCTTCTGGATTCTCGTGAAACATCGCCTGGTCGCGCGGGATGCTGTAGAAGTACTGGTGAAAACCGAAGACGCTCATCGTCACGGCCAGCGCCACCATCACCGCGGCGATCGCGCGCAATTCACGCGCGCTCGTCACGAGTTGCCGCACGAGGAAGAACATCGCGGCCAGTGATACCCATTGCCAGGCGGCATTCACGGCTGGCCGGGGCGCACCGGTATCAATCGCCAAGTAGGCTGCCACGCCCTGCCACGCGACCAGAAAGACGATTGTTAGATCGACAATATCGAAGCGTGCGCGGCCATCGCTGCGCTGCAACACACGCAATGCCCAGACGGCCACGAGCACCACGGAGAGCAATACGAACAGCAGGGCGTCGCTGCTGCCCGCCGTTCCTTCGCTGGGCAACAGCGGGCGCGCGACGAACAGGCACACAGTGCCGGCCAGTAGCCAGGGCCGAAGAGGATCTCCGGCAGGGGCGCGTTCGACGGGTCGCGATCGTTTGGCGGTCATCGCTATCGCTTCGTCCGTTGGTTCTGGCCGACGCGAACCGTGGTTTCGAGCACCGCAACGAGTAACAGCACGCAAGTCACGAGTAGCGAGACGATCACGGCCCCCACTTCGTCGACCTGATGCAGCAGCAGCGCACCCAGCCCACAGGTGGCGGTCAGCAGGTAGATCGTGGCGACGGCCTGGACCTTGGTCATGCCGAGTTCGACGAGCCGGTGCGAGAAATGATTCTTGTCGGCTTCGAAAGGGCTGCGGCCGCTGCGAATGCGGATCAGGATGACCGTCAGCATGTCATAAAATGGGACGGCCATCACGCACAGCGGCGCCAGGATCGAATGGCGTGGCAAATCGCCGCCGCTGAACGTGGCCATGATCGTGGCCACGGCGACGTAGAAACCGATGAAGTAGCTGCCGGCGTCCCCCATGAATATTTTGGCCGGCGGGCGATTATGGCTGAGAAAACCCAGCAGCGAACCGACCAGGACCAGCAAGAAGCCGGCCACGAACAACTGCGGCGCCGCGGTTTGCGGATCGTGCGTGATCAGTAACACAGCGGCCAGGATCGCCGAGGCGATCGCGGCCACTCCGGCGCTGAGACCGTCCATGTTGTCGAGCATGTTGAACGAGTTCACCAGCGCCACGATCCACAACACGCTGACGATCGAAGTCAGCCAGGGGACGTTGACGAACATCGTCATGTGCCAACCACGCCATACGACCAGGATCGCGATGCCGAACTGCACGGCCAGCCGCGGCCGCCAGGAAAGTCCCCACAGATCGTCGGCTAGGCCCAACAGCATCAGCACAGTTCCGGCGGCGAGCAAGAACCAAAGTTGCGGTGCCTGTTGCGCCAGGCCCGACAGATGAGGCCGGACAAACTCGGGAATCGGGATCCGGCTCGCCCACGCCAAGCCAGGAGTATCAGCCGGTCTGGTAACGAGCCACAGCACGATTTGTCCCAGCGTCATGGGGAGGACAACGCCCAGCCAGATAGCGATGCCGCCGCCGAGCGGCGTTGTGCGGACATGAACCTTGCGATGCCCTGGCTCGTCGACCAGGCCCCAGGCGGGCGCGCCGCGCCGCACGACTCCGGCGGCCAGCGCCGCCACGAAGGCCGCGGGAACGACAGCACCTAATACCAGCCACGGAATCATCGGCGGTCCTGCTTGATGCGGCCGCGCAGGTAATCGCGCGCCGCGGTAAAGAATTCCTGATAGTCGGCGCGACGATAGTCCGGAAACGTCCAAGGATGATGTTGCCATGCCCGGTCGCGATAGTACAAGGTTACCTCGGCATAGATGCCGCGCGACAGGTAAATCCGATGGGCGTGGTCTTTGGTCGAGGCCAGCACCAGCTTGGCACTGGTGATATAGCCCGGGTCGAGGTTCAACGGACGCGCCTCGGCGTGCTGGCCCAGCGCCGCGTACTCGTGTTCCCACACGCCCGTTTGCAGCTTGGCGTCGACTACGGCCGAGGGATCGAATAGGTCCGCGAAGACAAAGAAGATTTTGTCGAGCGCCGGCCCCATCGTTGACTCGTAGTAGTCGGTCTCGCGAAACGGAAACGCGGGACTAGCAAGCGCGACCGGTCCCCATTGTTGCTCGGCGCGAGCGCGCGCCCAATCGAGCGCGGCGCCATGCCGGCTAAATGCGGCCAGCAATCGCAAAGCCGGCTCGGGTGGCGACGGTTCTCCCATGTTGCCTTGAACTTGATCCGAAGAAGGTGGCCGCGAAATGCCGTGCGTGTGTACGGAGGAACGCCGAGCATTCCCCACAAGTGTTTATCGTACACTGCTCGGGGTTTGGTAGGGTGCCCTGTGGGCACCGCTTCGGTCGCTCGTGGCACTTGAGAATCGTGGATGACGCGTGGTGCTCGAAGAGCACCCGACGGATAGCAAAAAGTCGCGGAGGTCAGTGACCGCCACCGCCGATGTTTAGCCCTACGACGCCCAGGATGATCAGCCCCAGGCAGATGGCTTTGGTAGGGGTGAGCGACTCGCCAAAGGCGAACAGCGCGATCACGGCGATCAGTGCCGTGCCCAGCCCGGACCAGACGGCGTAGGCCACGCCGACCGGGATGCCCCGCAGGGCGAGCGTCAACAAGGTCAGGCTGAGACCGTACAGGCCGAACATCAAAAGCGAAATGGGCGGCTTCGTCAGTCCGTCGGAGAGCTTCATGCACGTCGTGCCGGCCACTTCGCAGCCGATGGCCAACACCAGGTAGAACCAACTCATCGGGTTAGGCTCCGGCCTGCAATGACTCGGCGCGGGGGCGCCGCAGTTTGACCTTGGGGGCGGGCACGGAGGACTCGCGTACTTCTTCCAACCGACCGCCGACGGCGATCATCGCCAACCCGGTCGCGTACCAGGTTGCGGTGCCGATGCCCAACAGGCCAATCCGCCCGGTGATCGACAGGGCCAGGTAATGCGCCATCACCAGGGCGACCGGAGTCCAGGCCATCCACCAGGCGGCGCGCTTCATGTCGCGCGACAACAACCACAGCGGCAACAGCAGCACGCCGGGGGCGAGTTCGGTGTGATAGAAACCGCGGCTGATTGGCGAGACGACCAATGCCGCCGTGCAGGCCAGGGCGATGGTGGCTGCCTGCCCCAGCAGATCACCACGATAAACGGCCAAGATTCCCGCCATCAGCAATAGCGCGACGGCCGCCGCGCGCGCCACCAGCAGCACATGCCCGACGCCGGGATGATCCATGACCATCGACGGTGCATCGCGCCATTCGCGATCGATCAGACGATCGTCCGCGCCACCCAGAAACTCGTAGCCGATAAAGTCGCCCAGGCGAATCACGGCGTTCGAGAAACTCTGGTTGCGGTACGAGCGGGTGTTGCCGGTTTTGTCCGATTCGAAATGGTCGTTCGCCTTGGTTAGCTTGTCGTGATAGAAGCGATTCAAGTAACCAAGATTTGCATTCCAGCCGACTAGCATGGCGGGGATCACCAGCACCATCAGCAACGTGCCCAGGGCGGCACCGCCGTAAACGGCGCCGGCGCGCAACCGATCGCCGGCCCCGGTGGCATGTTTTGCCAGGACCACGCGTGCCGCCAGGATGAAGAGCACAAAGGCGACGGGCAGAGCCGGCGTCACTTTCAGCACGACGGCCGCAACCAGGGCCACGCCCCCGGCGACCCATGCGCGCCATGTCGCGCCGGTGATGCTCAAACGAATGCCCAGGACGAGCAGATATAGTTTCAGGACATCGACCTGGCCGCGCTGCAGGCAGTTGAGAACCGGAAGCGCCGCCGTGGCGATCGCCGCCCAAGCGATCCAGCGCGGAAAATCCTGATCCGTCGATTTATAGCCGGCCAAAGGGGCGAAGGTCTTGAACAGCGCCGCGCACTCGCGGACCAGACCCGCGACGACCGCCACGCTGATAAAGAACCAGATCGAGACCTGCCAGCGCGGATCGAACCGATCGAGCGGCGAGACGAGCATGGCGAACAAGGGTGGGTAACAATACCCCCATCCGCGAATGTTGGTGACCTCGTAGGGATCGCGTCCGTCGAAGAAGGCAGCACCGCCGATGGTGTAAGCCGTGAAGTCGGTTTTATGAACGCCGGGCTTTTCCAGATCGACTCGCCCGCGACGCTGCACGTCGAGTGCGCACCATGCGACCAGTGCAATGGCCAGCGCCAGGTACAACGGCCAGCGACGCTGCTGATTTTTGGCCGGCGCGTTGTTCGCATTGTTGTTCATGGGTCGAATCCTTTCTTCCCAGACGTGTCGCAAGCGCGATCGAACGGATCAGACCTGGACGATTTGGAACCAGGTCGAAATAGAGGGGCGGATTCTAAGGGAAAAGGCCCGTTCATCGCCAGACGGGATATCGGGCTGCTATCGCCCGAAAATCGTGCCGAAACCGAACCCTTGTGGCCCTTGCGACGCCCACCTAGAATCCAAACTCGGTTCTCGGCGAGGTCCTGCGAAGACGCGGGGCGCGACCGGGCCCGCCATTCCCATTTGAGCTCCTCGGACGAAGCCCCCTCGTGCTGTGGCCCTTCGGCCCAGCCGCCCAGCCTGCCACTTGTGCCTGTTCGCAATTGTGTCGGGCTGTGAATTGGTCTTCTTCGATCGCTCTTAGAAAGTCGTTGCATGCCCAGGCGTAATGTGAACCAGTTGGGTCACCAGGAAGCCGTCGACCAGATTTTTCTTGCCTCGCAGAAACAACTGCGCCCGAATCGCAACGGCAATCTGTATTTGCAGGTCGAGTTGTCGGACCGAACCGGCTCGATCAGCGCCCGGATGTGGAACGCCTCGGAATCGGACTATCGTAATTTCGACGACGGCGATTTTGTTCGCGTCGAGGGAAGCACGCAGCTCTATCAGGGCGGACTGCAACTGATCGCGGCCAATATCTGCAAGGCGCGCTTCGAAGAGGTCGACCCGGCCGACTTCATGCCGCTGACGCCGGCCGAGATCGATCGGCTAGCGATACGCCTGGGTGAGCTGCTGCGGTCGATGGCAAATCCGCAATTGGTGACGCTGGCCGAATGTTTCTTGATGGACGACGAGTTCATGAAAGGGTTCATGAAGTCGCCGGCCGGCGTGAAGAACCATCACGCCTACATCGGCGGACTGCTGGAACACGTCGTGAACTTGATGGAGATCGTGACCCGCATCGTTGAGTATTACCCGGCGCTTGATCCCGATTTGCTGCTGATGGGCGCCTTCCTGCATGACATGGGGAAGATCAACGAACTGAACTACGATCGCGGGTTCAGCTACTCGGACGAGGGGCAATTGATCGGCCACGTCGTGATGGCGGTCGGCATGGTGGACGCCAAGGTCGCCGAGGCCGAGAAGCTGTCGGGTGAGTCGCTGTGCAAAGAGACGGTGCTGCGGCTGAAGCACATCATCGTCAGTCATCATGGGCAGTACGATTACGGCAGCCCCAAGCTGCCGATGACTTTGGAAGCCGTGGCGTTGCACCAGTTGGATAACCTGGATGCCAAGATGCACAGCTTCCACCAGTTGATGCGCGACGATCCGAACGTCGAAAGCTCTTGGACCGCATACAACCAGGGGCTGGGGCGCAAGCTTTTCAAAGGGCAGAACTTCACATCCCACACACTTCCCATGGCCAACGCCGAGTAGGTTTCGTTGTCGGCCGTGTCTTGCCGGCCCGCGGGTATGGCTCGCGCGCCAGGGATGCTGTGGAGCGGGTTTTTGGCCTGTCCGAGCCCGAAAAATCGGCATTTTTCCCGTCGCGGCGTGGCGAATTTGCCACGCGATGCCCAAATGCGACGTATGATAGAGCAGACATAAAGCCCGCCGCCGCAGGAATTCTTTCGCCGGCCGGCTGCACTCAAAACACTCTTTTTTTCACCGCGCTACGTAACAGCGTGGTTTCGAGCGAGGGTTCGAGCGCTTGTCGCGTTCCCCCGTCTCTTCGCCCCTCTCGATGCCGAGAAGGGCATTTTCAAACACTTGTCCAGGAAGCAGAATTCTCATTATGACAAACGACCAGCCTGAAGATTTGGAACAGGCACTATTGGAACTGGTGAACGGGCCCGACTATCACCCCGTGAAGCCCAAGGTTCTGGTCAAACGACTGCACATCGCACAAGACGACGTGCATCTACTGAAAAGGGCCATCAAGAAGCTCGTCAAACGCGGCCTGCTCTCGTACGGGGAAAACCACCTGGTGCAGGCCGGCAGTGGCGAGCCCGTGGTCAATCGCATCACGGGAACATTTCGCCGCGCGGCGGCAGGTTTCGGCTTTGTGCGGCCGGCGAACGCGGCCGTAGGCCACACCCGCGAACAAGATATTTACATCTCGCAGGACGATGCCGGAGACGCGGCCAGCGGTGATACCGTGCTGGTGCGGATGTCGAAAGAGCGCGGCGGACGATTCCGCAATCCGCGCGGCGCCATCGTCGAAGTGCTGGAACGTGACACGCACTCGTTCGTGGGTTCGTACTTCGAAGCAGGCGGCCTGGGCATGGTGCAGGTCGACGGCACCGTGTTCGCCAAGCCGATCTCGGTCGGCGATCCCGGCGCGAAGAACGCCCAGATCGGCGACAAGGTCGTGTTCGAGATGGTCCGCTTTCCCAGCCATATGCACGATGGCGAGGGCGTAATCACCGAGGTCCTCGGCCCGCGCGGCGATCCGGGGGTCGACACGATGTCGATCATTCGCGAGTTCAATCTGCCCGAGCATTTTCCGGAGGACGTCGCCGAGGCGGCCCGCGGCGAAGCGGAGAAGTTCGACGAATCGATTTCGTCGGGTCGGACCGACATGACGCACGAAATCGTCGTGACGATCGATCCCGTGGACGCCCGCGACTTCGACGATGCGATTTCGCTGTTGCGGTTAGAGAACGGGCATTGGCTGTTGGGCGTGCATATTGCCGACGTGTCGCACTTCGTGCGGCCCGGCACGCCGCTCGATCGCGAGGCGCATAAACGGGCTACGAGTGTTTACCTGCCCGATCGCGTGTTACCGATGCTGCCCGAGGTGATCTCGAACGGCCTGGCCAGCCTGCAGCCGGGGCGCGTGCGTTATACGAAGACGGCGATGATCGAATTCACCGGCGACGGCGCCCGGGTGGGCGTTGATCTGCACTCGGCCGCGATTCGCAGCCGGCATCGCTTCACGTATGAAGAGATCGACGACTATCTGGCCAATCCCAAGAAGTGGCAAGCGCAGCTACCGGCCGAAGTGTTCGAGCTCGTCGCGCGGATGCACGAACTGGCGATGATGCTGCGGGCGCGGCGCTTCAAACGCGGCTCGCTGGAATTGTCGCTGGACGAAGTGAAGGTCGACCTGGACAAGAACGGCCGCGTGATCGGCGCGCACCGTGTGACGAACAGCGAAAGCCATCAGGTCATCGAAGAGTTCATGCTGGCGGCGAACGAAGCCGTGGCTGATACGCTGGCCGAGGCTGATTTGCACTTTCTGCGGCGCGTACACCACGCCCCCGATCCACGCCGGCTGAAGGCGCTCACGGATTTCGTGAAAGAACTGGGCTATCAGGCCGACAGTCTGGAAAGCCGGTTCGAGATTCAGCGATTGCTGGCCGAAGCGGCGGACAAGCCGGAACGGCAGGCGGTAAACTACGCAATCCTGCGCAGTCTGGCGCAGGCGGTTTACAGCCCCGAGGTCGAAGGGCATTACGCGCTGGCCAGCGACTGCTATTGTCACTTCACGTCACCGATTCGCCGCTATCCGGACTTAACGATCCACCGACTGATCGACGGCCTCTTGAAGAAAAAGAAGCCTCGCAACGATCTGACCGAGCTGGTCGTGCTCGGGCAGCATTGCTCAGATCGCGAGCGGCGCGCCGAAGCGGCCGAGCGCGAGTTGACCAAGGTCAAGCTGCTCGATTATCTGGGCCAGCGGATCGGCGAAGAGTTGGACGCCGTCGTCACGGGGGTCGAGGAATATGGTCTCTTCGCACAAGGCATTGCCTTGCCGGCCGAAGGGATGATCCACGTATCGAGCCTGGCCGACGACTATTACAGCTTCGACCGGCGCACGCACAGCCTGTCGGGGCGACGATCGGGGAACAGCTTCCGGCTGGGTGACATCATTCGCGTGGCCGTGGCGCGCGTGGATGTCGATCGGCGGGAACTCGACCTTCGGCTGGTCGTGAAAGAAGGGCGCGGGCCGTTGATCGAACGGCCGAAGCGCGACGGAACGCGTCCTGCCGGGCGCGGAAAGCCGAGCCACGCATCGCACGGCGGCAAGCGGAAGGATTCCGGCGGGAAGAAGGATGAGAAACGCGGCAAGCGGCGATAAGTGATTGGGACGCGTCATGGCCGACGAGCAAGTCATCGAAATCAAGAATGCCGCAGGGGTCGTGGTCGCGTCCGTTCGAACGCGAGGGGGTGCATTGCTCGCACCGCAATTCTCTAAAATGGATCTGACCGGCGCGATCTTCGATTCGCTAGTTATGGAAGGCGCCTCGTTTGAATTCTGCGAGCTCAAGGGGGCAAGTTTTCGGGGAAGTGATCTTTACTGGGCATTCTTTTGTTCCGAGAACCTTGAGGACGCCGTTTTTGACGGCGCCCTCCTGAGCGGCGTGAATTTCGCACATGCTAATTTGCGGCGATCGAGTTTTCGCGGCGCGAAGCTGACCAGGGACAATCTCGGAGGATTTGCGACATTCGAGTCGGCTGACCTTCGTGGCGCAGACTTCCGGGATACGGAACTTGCTGGAAACATCTTCGCGAAAGCTCGTATCGATGACCGGACGCAATTCCCACGAGGCTTCGTTGCCGAAGGTGCATGGTTCATGCCTGAGGAGATCTCTGATTCCAGCGACGCCGATTAACTGGGGCGATATCGAGTGCGAGGGCCATGTCGCCGCTTCGCGCAGGCCTGGCTGGTTGGGCACTCGGCAGCACGCTACATGCTCAATTCGTGGCGTGGTTATGCGTGGCCGAGTAATGATTTAAGACGCCCGATGCCTGCGGCGACCGCTCCGCACACTGGAAAGGATTCGCTGCGTCGCTACAATACCGCCAGAGCTGTGGCCGGTGCGTTCTGCGCCGTGTGTGACAGCGATTTGGCATCTTGGCAGCCTTCCGTACGCCCTTCGGGCTTTGGTCGCACCGGCGGGGGTTGCATTTTGTTTCACCGCCCGCCCGGAAGCGAGCGTCCGATGGCCACTGCGCTAGCACAAACACCGCTCTTCGACTGGCACGCCTCGCACGGAGGCCGGATGGTGGACTTCGCCGGCTGGTCGATGCCGGTGCAATACACATCGATCGTGGCCGAACATACGGCCACGCGTACCGCGGCCACCCTGTTCGATATTTCGCACATGGGACGGCTGCGCTTCGACGGGCCAGGTGCGGCCGGCTTTCTCGATTCGGTTGTGACGCGCCGTGTTACGGACCAGCAGCCAGGACAGGTGCGCTACTCGCTCGTCACGCGTGACGACGGCGGCATTCTTGACGATGTGCTGGTCTATCACCTGGCGGATGCCGGCGGTGGCTCCTATTGGCTGATGGTCGTCAATGCCAGCAACCGCACGAAGATCGTCGAATTCCTCGAGCCACGGCTGGCACTGGCCTCGGATGTATTGTTCACCGATGCCACGTTTGATTGGGCGATGATCGCCGTGCAAGGGCCGCACGCCAGCGCCCTGGTGCAACCGCTGGTCGAGCGGTCGCTCGACACCATGAAGTATTATCACGCGGCCGAGACGCGCATTGCCGGCCACGGCGGCATCGTCAGCCGCACCGGGTACACCGGCGAGGATGGTTACGAACTGATCCTGGGCGCGCGGGCGATCGAGGGGGTCTGGCAGACCCTTATTGCCGCCGGTGCGACGCCTGCCGGACTAGGCGCACGCGACACGCTGCGTTTGGAAGCGGGCATGCCGCTGTACGGACACGAGTTGTCCGAGGCGATCGATCCGTTTCAAGCCGGGCTCGATTTTGCCGTGAATCTGCCCGATCGCGCGTTCTCTGGTAGCGCTGCCCTGCAGACCTTGAAGCAGCGAACCGGCGTCCCTTGTCGCGTCGGACTGACGATGACCAGCAAACGGGTCCCGCGCGAAGGCTTTCATATCCTCTCATCGGACAAAGTCGTGGGTAGCGTTACGAGCGGCACTTTCTCGCCCACGCTCGAATGCCCGATTGCGATGGGCTATGTGCAGCCTGAGTTTGCACAGCCCGACACGGAACTTGCCATCGATATCCGCGGCCGCGCCGAGCCGGCGCGCGTCGTGACGCTCCCCTTCTATCGCCGTACTACGAAAGGAAGCCGTACGTGAAGCCTGAGAATCTACTATTTGCGAAGACGCACGAATGGGTGTACATCGAGCCGGACGCGTCAGGTGGCAAGGTCGCGACCGTGGGCATCTCGGCCTTCGCGCTCGAGGCGCTGACGGACCTGGTCTATATCGAGCTGCCGAAACTCGGCCGCACGTTGAAGGCGGGCGAGTCGTTCGGCGAGATCGAATCGGTGAAAGCCGTGAGCGATCTCTACAGCCCGGTCGATGGCACCGTGGTGGCCGTTCACGACGCGCTGCCGAACCAGCTCGAAGCCTTGCCGGCCGATCCCTACGGCAACGGCTGGATCGCAAAGATCAAGCTGGCGGACGAATCGGCGCTCGGCGAATTGATGAACTACGCCGCCTATCAGAAGCAGTGCGCCGAAGAGGGGCACTAGAAGTGTGAATGACGGATGTCGAATGCAGAAATGTCGAAGGAAAATTAAAGCGACGAATGACTAAGCCCTGTCGCAGCGCAACGCTGCAGCCTGTGCTGTTCGACATTTTTGATTTGAGATTTCGTTAGGCATTGAGATTTGGACATTCGGCATTTGCCGGGTGACGGCGCGAATCAGCGGACACGGACGAAACGTTTCCAACAGTAACAACCAACATGCCATTTTTGCTGAACACCCCTGAAGACGAGCAGGCGATGCTGGCCGCGATCGGCGTGGCGTCGCTCGATGAATTGTTCGCCATGGTGCCGGGCGATCTGCGATTGCGGCGCGAGCTGGCGATTCCGCCAGCTTTGACCGAGATCGAGCTCACTGCGCACATGGGAGCACTAGCGCGGGCGAACGTTGCCGCGGGCGAAAAGGTCTGCTTTCTCGGCGGCGGCAGTTACGACCATTTCATCCCGGCCGTGGTCGATGCGATCGCCGGGCGTGCCGAGTTCTACACCTCGTACACGCCGTATCAGGCCGAGGCGAGCCAGGGGAACTTGCAGGCGTTTTTCGAATACCAAACGCTGATCAGCCGGCTGACAGGCATGGAAGTGGCCAACGCCAGCTTGTACGACGGCGCCACGGCCGCCACGGAAGCGGTGCTGATGAGCATGAGCGCCACGGGACGCGCGGGGCATATCGTCACCGCGGCGAGCGTGCATCCCGAGTATCGTCAGACGCTGTCGGCCTATTTGCATCACCTGGAGGTCGAGCAAACCACGGTAGGTACGCCCACCGGCGCCATCGCACCGCAGGATTTGTTCGACGCGGTGCGCGACGACACGGCTTGCGTGCTCGTGCAGCATCCGAACTTCTTTGGCTGCCTGGAAGAGGTCGAGCGGCTGGTGCAAATCGCGCACGACAAGGGGGCGATGTTCATCGTCATTGCCGATCCGATCAGCCTGGGATTGCTGAAGCGGCCGGGCGATTACGATGCCGATATCGTCGTGGCCGAGGGGCAATCGCTGGGCAACCCGATGTCGTTCGGCGGCCCCTACCTGGGCATCATGGCCTGCCGCGAGCGTTTGGTGCGGCGCATGCCGGGGCGCATCGCGGGGCAAACGGTTGATCGTCGCGGCAAGCGCTGCTGGGTGCTGACGCTGCAAACGCGCGAGCAACATATTCGCCGCGACAAAGCGACGAGCAATATATGCACCAACCAGGGGCTACTGGCGCTGCGGGCGATGGTTTACCTGGCCCAACTGGGACCGCACGGTCTGCGCGAGGCGGCTGAGCTTTGCCTGCGCAAGGCGCATTACGCCCGCGAGCGGCTGGCGGCGGTCGAACGGCTGGAATTGCCTTTCGCGCGGCCGACGTTCAAGGAATTCGTGGTGCGCGATCGTGACGGTCAGGTCGCGTCGCTGTTGGGTGAGCTCGCGGCGAACGATGTTTTCGCGGGCGTGCCGCTCGCGACGTGGTATCCGGAACTGGCCGACTGTTTTCTTGTGGCCGTGACCGAGAAGCGAACGCGCAAAGAGATCGACGCGCTCGCCGCTTCGCTGGCCAGCAGCAATCGAAAGGTGGCGCCCGCCCATGCGTAATACTCGTGCCACGCAACCCTTGTTCGATCTGGCAAAGCCGGGACGTCGCGCCACGCGCTTTCCTGCGAGCGATGTGCCGGACGTGCCACTATCGAAGATTCTGCCGACGACGGCCGTGGCCGCGACCTTACCGGAACTGCCCGAGCTGGCAGAGCCGGACGTGGTGCGACATTTCACGAACCTTTCGACGTTGAACATGTCGGTCGACACGCATTTCTATCCGCTCGGTTCGTGCACCATGAAGCACAACCCGAAGCGGAACGAGCGGCTGGCGTCGCTGCCGGGCATGCTTGATTTGCATCCATACCAGCCTGAGGAGACGCTGCAGGGGATGCTGGCGCTGTTGTACGAGTTACAGCAGATGCTGGCCGAGATTGCCGGGTTGCCGGCGGTGTCGTTGCAGCCGGCGGCCGGGGCGCAGGGGGAATTTTCGTCGTTATTGATGGCGGCGGCCTACTTCCGCGAGCGCGGCGAGCGGCGGACCAAGGTACTGGCGCCCGACAGCGCCCATGGCACCAACCCGGCAAGCGCGGCCGTGGCGGGCTTCCAGGCTGTGACCGTCAAGAGCACGCCGCAGGGGTTTGTCGATCTCGAGGACCTGCAAGCCAAGCTCGACGAGCATACGGCCGTGTTCATGATCACGAATCCCAATACGCTGGGCATGTTCGAGCCGAACATTAAGCGCATCGCCGAAATGGTGCATGGCGTGGGCGGTTTGCTCTATCTGGATGGCGCGAACATGAACGCCATTTTGGGAATCTGCCGGCCAGGGGATTTCGGCGCCGACATGATGCACTTCAATTGCCACAAGACCTTTAGCGGTCCCCACGGCAGCGGTGGGCCAGGGGCGGGGCCGATCGCGGTGACCGCGACGCTTGCGCCGTACCTGCCGGCGCCGCTGGTGGCGCGCGACGGGAAAGGTTACCGGCTGGATAACGACCGGCCGAAATCGATCGGCCGGGTGCGCAGCTTCTTCGGCAATGTCGGGATCCTGGTTCGCGCGTATTGCTATATCCGCTCGCATGGTCCGGACGGGCTGAAGCGCGTGAGCGAGCACGCGGTGCTGAACGCGAATTACCTGTTGGCGCGGGTGAAGCACATCTTCCCGGTGCCGCAGGGGGATCGTTGTATGCACGAGTTCGTCGCCTCGGCGGCGAAGCTCAAGGCGGACAAGAACATCTCGGCAATGGACATCGCCAAGCGGCTGCTGGACTATGGGTTTCACGCGCCGACGGTTTATTTTCCGCCGATCGTGCGCGAAGCTTTGATGATCGAGCCGACGGAAACGGAAAGTAAAGAGACGCTGGACGCGTTTGCCGAAACGCTGTTTCGCATCACGGAAGAACCGGCCGACCTGCTGCACGAGGCGCCGCACACGACCCCCATCAGCCGGCCGGACGAAGTGCGCGCGGCGCGGCAGCCGATCATGGTGACGCCTGTAACGCACGAATCGCCTGCTCCGACGAAGAAGAGCGAGTCCTAACGACCGGTGGGCGTATGAACTCGTGGCGATTGATCGAGAACCCGCCTGCGGCCGGTGACTGGAACATGGCGGTCGATGCCGCCTTGATGGAATCCGTGGCGGCCACGGGCCAGTGCTGCCTGCGGTTCTATAGCTGGGCCGAGCCGACGCTGTCGCTCGGTTATTTTCAGAACGCGGCTGATCGCCAGCGGCATACGGCCAGCCAAGCCTGTCCGATCGTGCGGCGGTCGACCGGCGGCGGCGCGATCGTGCATGATCGCGAGCTGACCTACAGCCTGGTTGTGCCGACAGGTCATCCGCTGGTGGCGCGTCCGCCGGAGCTTTACTTGCTACTGCACCGCACTTTGATCGAAGCCCTCAGCGATTGGCAGATCGTGGCGAAAATTTGTCCAGACACGATCAATCGCTCGTCGAACGACGAGCCCTTTCTTTGCTTCGAGCGGCGTGCCGAGATGGACGTGGTCCTCGACGATTGGAAGATCGCCGGCAGCGCACAGCGCCGGCGACGCGGCGCGGTGCTGCAGCATGGCAGTGTCCTTCTGAAAAAGTCGTCCGCGGCGCCAGAGCTTTTCGGCATAATCGATGTGGGGGGAAAGGTCGTTGAGGGGGATGCCCTGGCAACCGCATGGCGCGAACAACTAGCGAAGCAGTGCAAAATCTCCTGGCAGAAGATCCCTTTGGATGCCGCGGAATCAGAGCGCGCGACCGACCTTGTGGGCGAGATTTATGGCCAGCCGGGCTGGACCCAGCGACGATAATTTGGTGATGTAAGGCACGTCGTTGGGGGCCGTAGCTAGTGGGGGATGCGGAGCGAAAACGAACCTCAACGTGCTATCCCCAAAAGGACTAGCAGTAGCGAGTGGTTTTCCAGGGACTTTCTTTGACCTTGGCCCTTGTGCCTGATACGATCAGTCGTGGTTTTTGGGGGGCAATAAGATTTTTCTAGGCGGTGTCTAGGACAGGTAAGTGACCTGTTCTTGGGGGCCTTGAAATTTGCGAAGTATCGGGCAAATTAGTTACGACATTCTACCGGGGTGTACATTTTAGAACGGGTCTAGGCAAGTCGGCCTGCTTCCTTCATTCATAATCTTTCCGCGAAGCAGTTCTCCTTGTTAACCCTGGGTGTGCATTTGTCCGGCGTGATCATGCAGAGGTCTTCTGGTTCGTGCTCTCATTCTTCTGTGCTTGCGCGTAACCTCTGCGGAGTTGTGTCGGGATGGAAGTCAGACTTAAGGTTCTCTTGGGTCCTAATGCAGGCAAGGAATTGCCGGTAGCCGGACCGAAATTTCTGATCGGACGTGCGGAAGACTGCCAGCTTCGCCCTCGTAGCGATTTAATCAGCCGTCATCATTGCGTTCTCTTGATCGAGGACGGGATGATGAGCGTGCGCGACTTCGGCAGCAAGAACGGCACGTTGGTCAATGGCGAGCGCGTGCGCGGCGAATGCGAGTTGAAGAACGGTGACAAGCTGGTCGTCGGTCCGCTCGAGTTCGAATTCTGCGTCCATGTCGGCGTAGCCTCGAAGAAACGCCCCAAGGTGGAGAGCATCAAGGAAGCGGCGGCGCGCACCGCCGAGGGGAGCGGCGGTCAGGCCGAGAACGACGTCGAGGAATGGATCAAGCCCGACGAAGAGCAGGCTTCGAAGGACACCCGTCGCTTCAGCATGAACGAGACCGAGGAAATCGATCTCAAATCAGGCGAGACCCAGGTGGGGCCGTTCGTCCCTCCCCAGCAACAGCCCGTTCCCGCGCCCCATGCCAAGGGAAAGGCTCAGCCAGGCAAGCTCCCCCCGATGCCGGCCAAGACCACTGGCGACAGCGGTCAGGCAGCCACCGACGTCTTGAACAAGTTCTTCAAGCGCCGCTAGGCACCGCGCACGATCGACCATTCTTCCTTTTCTGGCGGTAGGTGCCTGCACGCGCCTTTCTCCATTGTTGGCCTTCTCGCCCCGCTAGCCCGCGCGAGCGCTACCTTGCCGTGCGGCAGGCGGCGGACTAGCTTCAAACGTTGGCGGTCCGTCCGATCGAGTGAGCATTCTAGTCACGCACACCGTGTGGATGCTCGGTCGAGCCGACGACGGCTGTCGCTCGTCCGGAAGTTCTCCTGCCAAGAGCGGGTCCTGTTGCACTCCCCAACGCGGTTCTGGCCTAGGCCGTGTCCCCGGCGGGCCCGACTCGCGAGAACACGATTAACCACGATTCCTAAGGAGTTTGTCCGTGTCGACTGAAGAAGAAGCCCTGAAGCGCAGATACCGCGAGTTCCTGGATTTGCTACCGCTGACGGTGGCGATTGCCGGGTTACCCGCTAGCGAATCGGCCCGCAGCTATACAGGTGAGCAGATGGAGGCTCGGGCCCGCGTCCTGGCCAACGCCTTTAAACTGGCGCGGCAGGCGGTGCGGGAGTCGATTCGCAGTTAATCCTGGCCGAGGATAGTGATAATGCGGCATGCTTGACCCGTCGCGGCGCGGCTGCCTATAGTTTTTGTGGCTTGGGTATTTTCGCAGCCGGGGCCGGGGCCCATGGTCCTGGCGGCCTGCCGGCTCGAACCTCCGCTCCTTTTTCAGATTCCGAGGTTTCCTTGAAAGCTGCCCGATCGAAACAGCAAAAGGCGGCCCTGCTGGGGCTGGGCTTGGACGGTGACGACGGCCACACGCGTCTAACGCGTGGCGAGAACTTCGTGCTTTACGGGGGTTCGCAGGATACGCACGCCCAGATGCAGGAAACGGCCATCAAGCTGAACGAGAAGCTCGAGCGGCGGGGCCAGCGTCTGGAGGATGTTTCGCCGCGGGATTTGCGGGAAATCTTCCGAGAAATCCACGAATAGACGCAGGATTTTCGCCGCGGCGGTTACATTCAGAGAATTGACCGCTCGCCCCCGGGTTTTTCCCCGGCAAAGTGTGGCCGGCGGCCTGGCGGTTTTATTGCCCGCTGAAACCCGCTGCTATCGCGCGGGGTATGACCAAGCGAAGGCCAGTTGCTATGCCCGCTGACCCCGATCCGTCCGCAGTCGAAATCGCGGATCTGGTGCGTCGCTGCCTGGGGGGCGAAGCCGAGGCAGCGGGAGCCTTGGTTGCGCGGTTCGAGCGTCAGGTCTTTGCCCTCTGCTACCGCATGCTGGGTCAGCGTGAGGACGCCGAGGACGTGGCGCAGGAATCGTTCGTGCGGGCGTTGCGCAGCCTGCGCAGCTGGGATGCCGAGCGGGATTTCGCACCCTGGTTGTTGGCGATTGCCGGTAACCGTTGCCGGACGTGGTTGTCGGCCCGGGCACGTCGTCCGCGGTTGGCGAGCGAAGTGGAACGAATTGAGGACAGCACGCCCCCGCCCGAGGCCGCGCGGAACCTGGCGGAGGAAGTGGAACGAGCGTTAGGCGGAATCCGGGCTGAGTACCGGCAGGCCTTTGTCTTGTTTCACGAGCAAGAGCTGAGCTATGGCGAGATTGCCGAGGCGATGGGTTGCCCGCTGGGAACGGTGAAGACGTGGGTTCATCGCGCGCGTCGTGAAATAGTGGAACAACTGCGATCACGCGAAGTGTTGCCGGAGAATTCTCGTGCGCTGCGAAGAGTTTGAAGCCCGATTGAATCAGATTATCGACGAGCGGGGCGAGCCCGGCGCTGATGCTGCGCTCGCGGCGCATGCGAGCGTCTGCCAGGCCTGCGAACAATTGAAGCGAGACGTGGAATCGATGCTGGCGAGCATGCCCGTCGTTGCCACGCGTGTGGGGCCTGCGCCCGCGGGTTTACCGTTGCGGGTGGTGGCCGATTGGCAAGCCTCTCGGCGCGACGATCGCACGCGGCGGCGCAGCCGGGTGATGCTGGCGATGGCCGCGTCGTTGCTCGTGGCCCTGATACCGGCCGCGATCTGGTTTGCGCTAGCGCCGCGGGCCGAGACGGCACGGCCGGAATTGATCGCCGACGAGATGCAAAGGGCCACAACGAGCGCGTCCGAAACGGCAATTGCTTCCCATGACGGCGTCGATGCGGCAGCGTCTGACATAGCGCCGACCGACGCGCAGCCGGCGCTAGTGGATCAAGCGCGCGAAACGTACGAGCCACTGTTGGCCGCGACCAGCGAGCAATGGGCGAGCGTGTGGGGCACCGCCGGCGACGACAAGATACCGACCGAGGCCGCGCCGGCGCAACGTGCCGATGACGAAGCCGATGCCGGTTTCGAACTGGCGGGCATTCGCCCCGTGGCCGAAAGCGCGAGCCGATCCGTGGCGGCGCTCCTGCGCGTGTTGCCGGGGAGTGCCCGGGCGCTCGGCGAGCAGGGGATTCCTCAATGACGTGCCAGGGTCTGTTGTCGCTTAGCAGGTTGCTTTGCGTGACCCTGATTGTCGCGTTGTTTCTGTCTTTTGTCGTCGCGCCGAATGCTCAGGCGGATGATGCCGACACGTCGCAGGCCGAACCTGCGAAGGTTGAATCGTCGAAAGAGCCGCGTAGCCTGGCCAGGTTCGTGCCGGCCGACGCGGGTTTGTGCGTCGAGATTACGAATCTTGCCGCGCACCTGGATCGCTTTTACGAAAGCCGGCTCTTCGCTCGGTTTCAATCGTTTCCGCCGCTGGCAGGTTTTTTGAAGAGCAACCGCGCGGCGGTGCAGGCGCTGGCCGAAGAATTGCGCGAGCAAACGGGACTATCCGCCGGTGAGATGGTGCATCAGATTCTCGGTCAACAGGTGCTGGTGGCGGTGTGGCCCGGCGAGGCGGAAAATTCGAGCGCCCCTGGTCCGGCGCTTGCGCTTGTCGAGTGCGATGATGCGGTACTACTGGCGCGTGTGACGGGCCGTCTATTGCAAGCCGAGCGCGCGGCAGGGCGCAGTGTCGCGAAGAGCCGCTGGCAGTCTGGCCTCGCGAGCTGCGACATTCATCGCATCGACGTGGGCGTAAGTGAATCGTCGCTGTACCTGGCCGTGATCGATCGGTTCGGAATTGTCGCCACCAGCGAAACGCTGGTTACCAAGGTTCTGGACCTGCGCGCCGGCAAGCAAGAAGCCCCCTCGTTGGCCGACCGTGCCGAATATCGGGCGGGCATGGAACGGCTGAATCCGCAGGCCGTGGTTCGTGCCTTCCTTGATCCGCAATCATGGCGGGCGTTGATCGCGGCGCACGATGATTCCGCCGGCGAGGTCGCGCCGAGTTCAGGCAAATGGCTGGCCGAACAGTTGGCGTCGGCTGAGTACCTGGTGCTGTCGTGCGAGATCGGCGAACGCGTCGTGGCCGAGGCATTTCTGCAAAGGCGTCATAGGGCGCTGGTGAAATCGGCGGACACATCAGGCAACGAGGCGCGATCGCGTTTGGCCGAACGCCTGCCAGCAGGCGCGGCGGCGGCGTTTGCCGGGCGCGTCGACCTGGGGCGGCTTCTGGAAATATTCTTCGGCGATCGAGCGAACTCGGGTGAACCGGAAGTCGGCAGCCTGGTCTTGCACGATCAGCCCGGCTTGCACGTTCTGTCGGCGCTCATCGCCGAGCGTGGACGAAATGCCGTGGCAGCGCTCTTGCCGGATGAATCATCGAGCACGGCCGGAGCCAGGGCCACGAAACCCGCCTGGGTCGTAGGTTTTGATACACACTCGTTGTTGCCCGCCGATCGCCTGGTATTGGGCGAACGGCTTGATCCTGTTCTGCGCGCGACGCTGACCGCCACGATCATGATGTACAACCGCGCGGGCGCGTCGATGTCGATCGAATCGGTCGAGGAGGACGGCGTGCCGCTGACGTCGGTCGCGGGGCTGGCGCTGATGGGGCAAGGAAAGGCGGCGACCTTCTCGCTTTTGAAGGGATATTTTTGGGCCGGCACCTCGCGCGACATCGTGCGCGACGCCGCGCAGCTTGCGCCCGCACAGTCATTGGCCGGCGATGCTCGCTTTCAGGAACTGGTCAATCCGCGGATCACGGGGGCGAGCCACCTGGCCTACTTCGATCTGGCGGCGCTGCGACGATTGATGGTCGCAAACTCCGACGAGCGCGTCCGTGATCTGTACGGCCTGGCGTCACTGGCGGATCGACTGCTGGTCGAACTCGAAATCAGCCCGGCGGGCATCGCGATTTCTGCCACGGCCGTCGCGGATCCGGCGCCGTAGACGGCAACGGCTTCTAATCCCTGCGCGCAGCGAGTGTCCAATGCCGATCGCTGGTTTGCGTAACACAATTCGGCGCAAGACCAATGCTTTCGGCCAAGGCCCGTGCCTCGTCGAGATTCAAAGCGGCACGTAACGACTGGTCGAACAGTTGCCGTTGGTGATCGTTCGCGCCGGCCGCATACGTGGCGACCAAATGATTCACTGTCGCGTCGTCGACGGGTCGCAACAGATCGCGCACGAAGATCAGACCGCCGGGCGCGAGTACGCGAACAGCCTCGGCCATTGCATCATGCGGCGAGGGAATGTGATGCACGATGCTGTTCGAGATCACCAATTGAAACTGACAATCTGAATACGGAAGCTGCTTTGCGTCAATCCGATCGAGCCGGATCTGGCTCGTGAGGCCGGCCACTTCGACATTCGTGCGCCCCAGGTGCAGCATCGCCGCGGCCAGGTCGATGGCCACCACTCGCACGTCGGGACACAGGCGGCAGAGCGCGATGGGAATTTGCGCCGTGCCTGTGCCGATGTCGAGAACGTCGAGTCCCTCGTCGGTGGAAAGCGCGGCCTCGGGATATTCGGCCAGCAGATCGGCGACGAACGTGGCGTTGACCGTCGCGTGATCCATCGCGTCGTAATCGAGCGCTTCGGCCGCGGTATCCATGACCTCGGGCTCGAGTACGCGAGAGAGCATCGAATGATCCTTGGCTAAGCGACGGCTCGATTAAACCGCGCGCGGGTTCACGGTGTGGCGAGGAACTTCTGCAGATCGGCAATGTCGACTTGCAGCGTGGCTTTCAACAGGCGGGCCAGGACCGCCGATTCCGCCTGGATGTGAAACGTGCGATGCGTGTGCGAAATCGTTTCGCCGACGGCCAGGGGTCGAGTCGGCCCGAGCGATTCTAGTTCGTAGAACCCGCCCATCGCCTTGGCGCCTGGCTCGGCAGGTCCGTCGTTATACGTGTTGAAGACGTCCCCGGAGTAGGCGTTCTTCTGCCGTAGTTGCCAGGTGTTGTTGACGTAGTGGTGTTCGGTCGGCTTCTCAGGCATGGTGAAGTGGACCAGCGTCAACACGCCGATGCGCAGATCGAGCGATCCGGCATAAGGAAGTGCGCGAGTCTGCGTGACGCCCAGCTTGGCCCGATATTGACCGTCGGCACGGAACAGGACCGCCGAAGGCGTGACTTTCAAACGGCTCGCGGGAACTTCGCCGAAATAGTCCGATTGCACGGCCGGCCCCAATTCTTGTTCCGAGCCAGCCTTGTAGGGCAGGATGATCACGGTTTGATCGCCGCCGGGAAACTGGCCGAGCGACCAGATCGAGACCAGTCCGGAATTCAAATCCCAAGCGAGCGGGCCGACATTCTTCGCGCTGTTGACGGTCTCGAAGCCGACGTAGCCGGGCGCTTTCGACGACGACTGCTTGGGCCGCAGCTCGTCCGCGGCAGCGGCGCCGAAGAACGATTCGAATTGCTTCACATCCAGCAGGCGTGCCGTGCGCTCGACGTCGAGATCGAACGTGTATTCCGAAGCGTTGGTAACGCGGACGCGCCGCGCCATGCGGCAACTGTCGGAGTCGTGGCTCTCGACCTTGAACGCGCCGGTATTGAGCGCGGCGGGGGTGAACCAGTTGCGGACGATCTGCTTTTCTTCGAGCTTGAACCACAGGGCGAACTGGCCCCCTTCGGGCCCCAGCCAGAATCGATCCTCACCGCCGTAGTTGTTGAACGAGGCCGCCTGCTTGCCGGACTCGATAAAGTCGTAGTTGATCCAGCCCAGGCTTGATCCGTCCTCACCGGCCAGGGTCGAGGTCATGACTCGGCCTTGCAGGTCGGGGCAGATCGTGACGCGCTGACCGTTATCGCTGGTCAGCTCGATGACTTTCGTGTGGCGCTCTAAGAAGTCACGGGCTGCGGAGTATTTCTTATGCATATCGGCGTCGGCCTTGATTTGGGCATGCGCGGTGCGCTGGCCAGTCGCGAGTGGGACAACGAAGAGAATTGCGAAAACCGCTAAGAGCGTACGGCGAGGGGATCGCATGCGAAAGCCTCCTGAGTTGCCGAAGCGAGGCAGCAACGAAGTGCCCCGAAACAGCCTTACGATCGGAAGATGCCTAATTCAGGGAAACCTAGCACGCGTTCTTTCGCGGCCCAGTCCCCGCGGAGCCGCGAATGTTGCTGAAAAGCTGCGGTTTCTGTCATCAGATTGATTTGCCGACGAGGCGGGTCAGGTTATGCCGGCGACTTTTCTTGCCAAACCGCAACGATTTTCAGCAGGCACTCGCCGTAAATGAATATGTATACGCAACTTGCAGAACTAGTCAGCTTGGCGGCCATCTTGGCAGGCTCGATTTTAGGTGCTCGGCGACTGTAGCAGAATCGTACAGTGGCATCATTCCTATCGTTGTAACAATTGAAATAGCTGTCGCCAGCAGACTACAGTCGAGGTCGAAAACTATCGTCAATTCGACGTCGTCTAACATCAAACCTGGAAATAATTTGCGCCAAGTTAAAACGCCTGCGGAAGGGGCCGCGAGGGATTGGCATGGCCATGGGCATACAGTTTGCGTCTATACGTGGTCCAGAAGTGACAAGGTCGGCCGAACGCCACTTTGGCATTTTTAAGGAAAAAGCTCGCAAGACTACGTAAACCTCGCGCAACCAACAATTTTGGTAGAATAACCACTTGGAGGAATTCCGGAAGAATCCTCCGCATATGGCGATTAGTCATGAATAAAACGATCATGTCCGAGCAACAGGTTCGCAAGACTTCCCCCACCAAGCCGGAGACGGCTGCGAAAGCAGTGGTCACGAGCCCGCTGGCCCCTTCAGCAATGTCGCAATGGAGCGACGAGGACTTGCTGGATCGCTATTGCAGCCAAGGGGATCCAAAGGTATTTGGAACCTTGGTCCACCGGTATGAGCGCGAGCTTTACAGCTACCTGCGCCGCTACCTGGGGGATGCCGCGATGGCCGAGGACGCATTTCAAGGTACTTTTTTGCAGGTGCATCTGAAATGTGCCCAATTTGAGTCGGGACGGAAGTTTCGGCCGTGGCTTTATACGATTGCCACGAACCAAGCCATTGATGCGCAACGTAGAAACAAAAGACATCGGATGGTCAGCCTGGATCGCCGGCAAAAAGGGGACTCGGAAGAGGACCTGGGCTCGCTTTCCGAGCTGTTGGTCAGCCGCGAGGCTGGGCCGGCGAAGGAAGCCGACGCTGAAGAGCGGCGGCGCTGGATCCGGGATTCGGTCGGTTCGTTGCCCGACGCCTTGAAAGGCGCAATCACTCTGGTTTACTACCAAGGATTGAAATACCGGGAAGCGGCCGAGGTTTTGAAGGTGCCGGTGGGCACGGTGAAGAGCCGGTTGCACACCGCGATCACGAAGCTGAATGAGGCGTGGAAAAGCGCCCAACCAAGCGGGGATCGCTGACGGCGATGCGCGAGCAACTTCTGGGTTATCTGCTGGGTGCGTTGGAGCCGTCGGAACAAGCCTCGGTCGAGGCGTCCCTGGCTGTTGATCCTGAGTTGCGACGAGAACTTGAGAAGCTGCGATCATCCTTACGTGCTCTGGACGACGCAGCCGAGGCGGACGATGAGGACTTCACTCCCCCGCCAGGACTCGGAGCCCGCACCTTTCAGTTCGTGCGGGCGCATGCCGCGTGGAATACTCGCGGGCAGGCCGCCAGCAACACAGGCGCTTGGAAAGCTCCTGATTATCTGATCGCGGCCGGAATCTTTTTTGTCGCGTCGATGCTGGTGTTCCCAGCAATTCAAAACGGTCGTGCCGGGGCCCGACTGACAGCCTGCCAGGACAAGCTGCGGTTGCTCGGCATGGCGATGACTCAATATGCCCAGATTCACGGGCATCTTCCCTTTATTCCTGCTACGGGGAACATGGCCGCGGCCGGCGCCTACGCCCCGATTTTGCAGGAGAGTAATCTGTTGGAAAGCCCATCCAACGTGCTTTGTCCGGAATCGACGCTGGCTGGTCAGGCTGATTTTCGGGTGCCGACGTTTCGCGAACTCGAAGCCGCGAATCCTCAGGCACTACAGCTTTGGCATCGCGTCATGGGAGGAAGCTACGGCTATCATCCCGGCCATATCGAGAATGACCGTTATGTCCCCACGCGCGATAACGGTCGCGAGCACTTTGCGGTGATGGCCGACGCGGTGGATGAAGTCGGCGCCGACCGCAGCTGCAATCACGGTCAGCGCGGCCAGAATGTCCTCTGCCTGAGTGGGAGGGTTGTATTCATTGTGATCCCTCGCCTGATCGAGAATGGGGATCATATCTACGTCAATGACCACGGAGTGAAAGGGGCAGGGCGCGGGGCGAACGACTCGTCCATCTGCAATAGCTCTGTCCCGCCGGTCGCGCGGCCCGTGACCATCAGTCGTTTGCCGGCAGGTTGGTCGATTACGCCGAAGCGTCCGTAATTTCAGCCGTTCTTGGCTGGTCTCTTCTTCCTCGCCGCTGTGTGGTCATTTGGCCTCGCACCGTGTGGCAGGCGTGTAGCGTTCGTGCAACATTGGCCGTGCCCCCTTGGCGGACTCGGCGTGGTATTCTGCGAACGCAAATGCCGTGCAGCCAGGGACTTCACGCGTCCGGGGCGTCGCAAGGTGTGA